>CAZRNW010000655.1:0-2250 GCA_964601535.1 uncultured Flavobacteriaceae bacterium | reverse complement strand
TGCGACAGGTTCAATAAATTACTTAAAAGCTCAGATTATGAATTGAAACTCAAAAGAGCCGGTGAGTATTATAAAAAAGAAAATTACATTAAAGCAGAACAGCTTTACAGTGAATTAATCCCGATTTATAAGGGTACCGATAAAGCAGAAGAAATCTATTATTATTTTACTTACTGTAATTTTTACATGGGCGATTATGGTTTATCACAATACCACTTTAAAAATTTCACCCGGCAATTTCCTTTGAGTAAACATACTGAAGAATGTTTCTTCATGAATGCTTATTGTTATTATGTAAGCTCACCTTATTATTCGCTAGACCAAACCGATGCTAAAAATGCCATTAAGGAATTTCAGGCTTTTGCGGATGAATACCCTGAAAGCAGCCGGATTGATACCTGTAATAAAATGATTGATAAACTGAGGTATAAACTGGAGCATAAGGACTACGACCAGATAAAGCAATATTTCGATTTAGCCGACTACTTTAATGATTATAAGGCAGTTATAACGGCCTCAAAAAATTTTATTAAGGAATTCCCTGATTCAAGATATGTTGAGGAAATCCATTATTTAATCATTAATTCATACTATTTAATGGCAATTAAGAGTATTCCTTCTAAAAAGGTGGAAAGATTGGATGGCGCTATTGAAAATTACTTAAAATTCGTAGATTTGTACCCCAAAATTGAATATATGGGACGGGCTGAAAATGTGTATTCAAGCTGCCTGAAAGAGAAGGAAGATATACTTAAAAAACAAAAAAATGGATTTTAAAAAAACTAACGCCGAACTAAGTACTGTAACACGTGATATCAGAAGGTTTGATGGTCAAACCGGAAATATTTACGAAGCTGTTTCTATCATGAGCAAACGTGCTAACCAAATCAGCACAGAAATGAAAGAAGAGTTATCGGCAAAGCTTCAGGAGTTTTCAAGTCATTCTGATAATTTAGAAGAGATTTTAGAAAACCGTGAGCAAATAGAAATTTCTAAATTCTACGAAAAATTACCTAAACCGTCTTTAATTGCTGTTCAGGAATTTTTAGAAGAAAAAATTTACTACCGTAATCCTTCTGCTAAAGGAAGCGAATAATAAAATGAATTAATTTTTATAAAGGCAGTCGGCACAAGCTAACTGCCTTTTGTTTTTAATGGCGCTTAACAACAAAAAAATATTACTCGGTGTTACAGGCGGAATTGCCGCATACAAATGCGCGCATCTGGTTCGTTTATTCATTAAAAAAGGAGCAGAGGTAAAAGTTGTAATGACGCCCTCAGCAACGCAATTTGTAACACCTGAAACTTTGTCTGTCCTTAGCAAAAATCCGGCAGTAAGTGAATTTTTTGAAAAACCAACTCACGAATGGAATAACCATGTGCATTTAGCAGAATGGGCTGATCTTTTTTTAGTAGCTCCTGCCACCGCAAACACGCTCGCGAAATTCGCTACCGGTGTTTGTGATAATATCGTTAATGCTTGTTATTTATCAGCACGCTCAAAAGTATTTATTGCGCCTGCAATGGATCTTGATATGTATCAGCATCCATCAACCAAACAAAATCTTAAAATTCTGGAAGACTTCGGAAACATTATCATTCCCGCCGAAAGCGGTGAACTGGCCAGTGGTTTGAGCGGTGAAGGACGAATGGCAGAACCTGAAAACATTGTCGCTTTTATCGAAAATTATTTTTCAGCGGGCTTACCATTCAGCGGAAAAAAAGTTTTGGTAAATGCAGGTCCTACTTACGAAGCCATCGATCCTGTGCGTTTTATTGGTAACCGCAGCTCCGGCAAAACAGGTGTGGCTTTGGCTGATGAATTTTGCATTCAGGGTGCTGATGTCACTTTGGTATTGGGGCCTTCAGAGCACAAACCAAAAAATGCCAATGTAAAATTAATTAAGGTTGAAACTGCCGAAGAAATGTTTAAAGCATGCGTTGAGGTTTTTAAGCAATCCGACATAGCTGTTTTATCTGCTGCTGTGGCAGATTACAAACCAAAAGAGGCAAGCGCTTCTAAAATTAAAAAAACAGAAGGCACCATTAGTCTTGAACTTACAAAAACCAATGATATACTGGCCGAATTAGGAAAGTTAAAAACCAAACAAATTTTAGTAGGCTTTGCCCTCGAAACCGATAAAGCCATTGAATACGCAAAAGATAAAATTAAAAACAAAAACCTCGATTTAATTGTAGTGAATACAACTTCTGAAAAAAACCCGGCTTTTGGGAGTGATTTTAACACTG
>CAZRNW010000654.1:0-2252 GCA_964601535.1 uncultured Flavobacteriaceae bacterium | reverse complement strand
TTTAAAACATTGTCGCTATATTAGCGGCGCATAAAAATTTAGAGATGGCACAGTTTGATTTAGTAATGCCGAAAATGGGTGAGAGTGTTGCAGAAGCAACCATCATCAAATGGACGAAAAACGAAGGCGACTCCATTAAAGTTGACGAAACCGTATTGGAAATCGCCACCGATAAAGTAGACAGTGAAATTCCTTCACCGTTTGAGGGAACCCTTGTAAAAAAACTATTTAAAGAAGGTGATGTTGTTCAGGTTGGAACTGTTATTGCACAAATCTCCTCTGAAGCAGGCGCGAAAGTTGCTGAGACGCCTAAAACAAATACCCCGGAAGTAAAAAAAGAAGTTGTCACCACTGAAATAAAAACTGCAGCGGTTACAACAAGTCACGCGAATGTTGATTTCAGTAAATCAGAAAAATTTTATTCACCGCTGGTGAAAAATATTGCGAAAGAAGAAGGTGTAACGCTAGCAGAATTAGATAATATCAAAGGTTCCGGTCAGGCCGGTCGTGTAACAAAAGCAGATATTTTAGCTTATTTACCCAATAGAAATAAAACTGTTTCCACTTCAACACAAAGTAATGGTACTGCAAAAATACAAAGTAGCGGCGATTCGGCCATGACAATTAACCGTCCGGCGGTTTCCGTAAATGCAGGTGATGAAATAATTGAAATGGACCGCATGCGCAAAATCATTGCTGATAACATGGTAATGAGCAAGCATGTTTCTCCTCACGTTACATCTTATGTTGAAGCAGATGTTACAAATTTGGTTTTATGGAGGGATAAAGCAAAGAAAGAATTTGAAAAACGCGAAGGAGAAAAATTAACTTTTACTCCCTTGTTTATCGAGGCAGTTACAAAGGCAATAAAAGATTTCCCGATGATAAATGTTTCGGTTGATCAGACCGGAACAAAAATAATCAAGCGTAAAAATATTAATATTGGTATGGCAGCTGCATTGCCATCAGGTAATTTAATTGTACCTGTTATAAAAAATGCAGATGAGCGTAACCTGATCGGGATTACTAAGGCAGTTAACGATTTAGCCGCAAGAGCCCGCGCAAACAAGCTTCAGCCCGACGAAATACAGGGCGGCACTTTCACTTTAACCAATGTTGGTAATTTTGGAAATGTAATGGGGACGCCAATTATTCTTCAGCCGCAGGTTGCTATTATGGCTGTTGGAACCATTAAGAAAAAACCGGCCGTTATTGAAACCCCGCAAGGCGATTTAATCGGAATCCGTCATATGATGTTCTTGTCTTTATCCTACGATCACAGGGTAGTGGACGGCTCGCTAGGGGGCAGTTTCCTTCGTAAAGTGGCCGATTACCTCGAGAACTGGGATGTAAACAGAACCGTGTAATTATTCCTTATTCAGCAGATTTTATGACAATGGGATGACAAGTATTTTGTAATCCTAAATCGATTAATTTGGTCGGTAAAAAAGTACTTTTTATCGGATATTTTTCTATATTTGCTTCCATACAAAAAAGGCAAAATGAAGAAGTATTTATTCGTGATTTTTTCTCTGGTTTTACTGTCAGCCCAGGCGCAGCTTCCTACCGGATCTTACAAAGATTATTTTAAGGAAGGTTCGTTCTTGATGCTTGAAGAAAACTACGACTTGGCATTACGTAATTTTTTACGCGCCTATGAAATGGATTCTTCATCTGCTAACATCAATTATAATGTGGGTGTTTGTTATCTCAAATCAGCAAACGAAAAAGCAAAAGCAGAATCGGATCTCGCGAAAGCTGTTGGAAAAATTGATAAGAATTACAAAATGGATGACCCGAGCGAAAAAGCTGCTCCTCCATTAGCGCATTATTATTACGGACAAGCCTTACACATCAATTACAGATTTGATGATGCTGTAGCGCAATACGATAAATTCTCAGCTTTCCTTGGAAATGATAAGAGCTGGAAAAAAGATTTAGACTATCACCGCCGTTCGAGTGCATTTGCAAAAGAAGTTGTTGCAGCACCAATCAATGTTCAGATTACAAACATGGGCGACAGTATCAACAGCGATTACCCGGATTACAGTCCTGTGTTAAGTGCTGATGAGCGTACGATGATTTACACTACCCGCCGTTCTTCAAGCACTGGCGGAGAAAAAACGCCCGACGGAATGTTTTTCGAAGACATCGTTGTTTCTTACAAAGATGATAAAGGAAAATGGACCAAGCCTGTTGCATTAAGTTCTTATGTAAACACCAATGGTCACGAAGCATCAATTAATTTGAGT
>CAZRNW010000653.1:0-2260 GCA_964601535.1 uncultured Flavobacteriaceae bacterium | reverse complement strand
AGATAAAATTCCAAAGCATTTTTTGGATGAGGAAGATCCTATTTTTGAATTTAATAAGGAAATTATTGATGCTACTGCCCAATATTGCATTGCTTTTAAACCCAATACGGCTTTTTATGAAGCTTACGGTTTAAGCGGAATCGGGAGTCTCGAGAAAACAATAAAGTACATCAAATTAAATTACCCGGACCATTTTTTAATAGCGGATGCAAAGCGTGGTGATATCGGTAACACCTCCACCATGTATGCAAAAGCTTTTTTTAAGCGTCTAGAAGCCGATGCAATTACAGTGGCACCTTATATGGGAAGTGATTCGGTAAAACCTTTTTTAGCATTCGAAAATAAATGGGCTATTGTTTTGGGATTAACCAGTAACGAAGGTTCCTGTGATTTCCAGCAAATGAAAGTGGATGGGGAAGAATTATATTTGAAAGTTATAAGAACCTGCGCTTCGTGGGGAACGGAAGACAACATGATGTTTGTGGTGGGGGCGACAAAAGCACAAATGATGAACGACATCCGTAAAATTATTCCTAATCATTTTTTATTAGTGCCGGGAGTAGGTGCACAAGGCGGTTCATTGGAAGAGGTTTGTAAGTACGGCATGAATAAAAATGTTGGATTGATTGTAAACGTATCGCGCAATATTATTTTCGCAAGCAGCGGAAAAGATTTTGCTATGCGTGCTGCCGAGGAAGCAAGAAAGGTTGCTGAACAAATGAAAACGTATTTAAAATAAGAAATTATGGAAGAAAACAAAAACCAAAATCAAATCGACATTGAATTAAGCGAAGAAGTTGCTGAAGGAATTTATTCGAACCTCGCTATCATCACTCACTCACAAAGCGAATTCGTTATTGATTTCATTAAAATGATGCCCGGCGTACCAAAGGCAAAAGTAAAATCTCGCATTGTATTAACACCGCAACACGCAAAACGTTTGGTAAAAGCTTTAAATGATAACGTTCAGCGTTTCGAACAAGTTCATGGCAAAATAAAGGATGCGGATTTGAACGCATTGCCTTTAAGTTTCGGTGGTCCGACTGCGCAGGCGTAGGGATTTGAAGATTTAAAGATTCAAGGATTATTAATTTGAATTAATTATTCAATCTTCAAATCTTTAAACCTATATTTATAATGAAAATGGTGAAAAGTAAAAAAGATAGGTACTTAGGTTCGAGTCCTGAGCGGACTGGCGTTAACTTGTAAATCCAACACTAGTAATAAAACAGTAAATAGTTTTTTCATACTTATAAATATATTACTACTTACTCCTTAATAAATTTGTTTGAATAATTTTTTCCATCAGAAGTAATTAATAACTGATACATGCCTGGTTCTAAGGAGTGAATATTTATTTGAGTAGTGTTTTCTTTTTGCTCTAAAACTTTTCTTCCCGTAATATCTAGCACAACAACGCTTTCAATATTTTTATTGTTTGTGTTTTGAATATTTAAAATAGAAGTGGCTGGGTTTGGATACAAACTAATAAAATTACTTTTCCCATTCATTTCATTTATACCAATACACGCTAAAACAGTTTGCGTGAAAACTACTGAGTTTGTACAACCACTATTATCCGCACCGGTTACAGTGTAATTTGTTGTTATTGTTGGGCTTATTGAAATACTACTTCCATTAACTGCCGTATTCCATGTATAAGAAGAGGCACCACTAGAGTTTAATACTACTGATTCTCCTGTACATATAATACTATTAGTTGATGATATAGTTATTGTTGGCTGCGAACAGGTATATTCCCAAAAATCAATTACGGGCCAAGAACCATCAAATCCAGTTCCAAAATATCCATTGTTTCCAATAGAAAACCCGCTAAGGGCAACCCTAGGACCGCCACCATAATTAGGTAACTGTGTCCATGTATTTGTAATTTGATTATAAGCACGGAAATCAGAACTTATAGATTGGGGAAATGGGCTTGATGAATAACCAGCGCCAATATATCCTTTTGTTCCTATTACAAAAGAAGCAGAACCATATCTACTACCACCTGTAATATTAGCCTTGTTTGTCCAAGTATTGGTTGATTGATCCCATTCTTTGAAATCGCTCATGCTGGAAGTAAAATTATTAGTACCTGAGCCAATATAACCTTTTGAACCTATCGAAAATCCCACAGGCATTGCTCTTCCTAATCCTGGATAACTCATCTTTTGTGTCCAGGGCGACCCTCCAATAGTATCGGCTAGTGGATTGTATTCCCAAAAATCATTGTAGAAAGTATTTAAAGCAGCATTTG
>CAZRNW010000652.1:0-2260 GCA_964601535.1 uncultured Flavobacteriaceae bacterium | reverse complement strand
CCTCCACCGCCTTTATTAATTCTGTTTAAATAATAAGGTTCCAATAGAGGTTTCCAGGATAGAACTTGTTTGTACATACCTGCAGTAGTATCAACGCCAAAACCTCTGGGAGTAAAACCACCGCCATCGGTTTCAATAGCTGCAATGTGTTTCCATTTTTTCTTTTCAGTTTCTTTTGCGTAAGCTTTTGCACCGCCTAAACCATTTTCTTCATTCATAAAAGCAATAGCCCTGATGCTGTGTTTTGGTTTCAAACCGGCTTTCTTAAACATGCCCATCACATCAATCGACTGAACAACACCTGCACCATCATCGTGAGCGCCTTCACCTGTATCCCAGCTGTCCAAATGTCCGCCAACTATAATATACTCGTTCGGTTTTTCTTTCCCTCTTATTTCGCCAATCACATTAAATGAAGCAGTATCTTTAAAAGTTTTGCAAGTGGATTTTAATTGCACCAAAAGTTTCGGATCTGCTTTAAGAGCTGCTGCTAAATCATCCGCTGCTTTGTAACTTAAAGCAAATGCCGGAATTTTTACATCAGCACTATCATAAGTCATGGCACCTGTATGCGGTGAATCGGTATTGTTAGAACTCATGCTTCTTACCAAAGTTGCAACCGCCCCATACTTACTTGCTTTAACAGCGCCATAATAACGGTATTTAACGTTTTCCCCGTAGGATTGTCCTGTTGAAATATTTTTAGGATTAAAAGGTGTATTGTAAAAAACAACTTTTCCTTTTATTAGATTTTTTTCACCGAGAGATTTTAATTCCTCGAAACTTTTCACTTCAACAACAGCTGCATTCATTCCTGAAACAGGAGTGTTGGTAGAACCTCCCAAAGCACAAACCGTTAAATTGATTCTTTTGCCGGGATAAGTTGCAACTGCCATTTCTTTTCCGCCGCGTTCCCAATGTGTGACCATGCAGGGCTCTAAATAAACCGTATCCGCACCTGCTGCATACATGGCTTCTTTTGCCCATTCAACCGATTTTGCAGCCTGTGGTGAACCGCTGATACGGCCGCCAATGGTTTTACAAAGTACCTCGAGATTTTTGTACGCTTTGCCTTCGGTTAAATAGTAATCGTAAATTTTACGGATGTTAATTGAGTCCTGATTTTGGGCTTTTGCATTAAAACTAATTAAAGCCAGAAGAAGTAGAATTGTTTTTTTCATATTTATTTAAACACTATGTCGTTTATTAATTTGCTTCCGCAGAAGCGGTTGATGTTAGCGATGATTTGTTGTTTATTAAAAGATAATTCCTGTTTCAAAGCTGCTGATTTTAGCGTTAAAAACAAAATGGTGTCGTTAAAAGAAATATCTAAAGTATTATTAGCTACATGTTCGCCAACAATATCTTTCCAGTTATTTTTAACAGTGAAGCGGCTTATTTTCACATCCAGTTTTTCCTGTTTCAGAAATTCGTTAATGGCATCACCAACTTTTATGAGGTTACTTTTCTTCATCCTTATTTTATCACTTCAGCGGTTCCGTTATCGACCAGAAATATTTTTTTATCTATGTTGTTAAATGCAAACAAATCTTTTATCCGGCCCGCATGTGTATCTGTAATAAACACCTGCCCGAAATTATCATCACTCACCAATTCAATTAATTTCCTGAAACGGGTTTCGTCTAATTTATCATAAACATCATCCAGCAACAACAATGGTTTGGTATTTTTTTTAGTTTTTATGAACTCAAATTGCGCTAGTTTTAATGCTAAAAGGTAAGATTTTTGCTGTCCCTGAGAAGCAAATTTCTTTAAGCTGTAACCATTAATGGTAAATTCGAGGTCGTCTTTATGCGGACCCACAGTAGTATAATGCAAAACACGGTCGCGCTCGAGTGCAGTTAAAATGGCAGTTTTATAATCGCGTTCACCAACAGAGGATTCGTAGTTTAACGAGACTTCTTCTTTGCTTTCGCTGATGTACGAATAATGTTTATTGAAAAGGGGTGTGAATTCTTTTAAGAAATCGAGGCGTATCTGCAAAATACTTTTGCCATGAATAATTAATTGTTCATCCCATATTTCCAGTGTAACCGAATCGAAAGCCCTTGATTCGTAAAACTGTTTTAGTAATGCGTTCCGTTGCTTTAAAACCTGATTGTATGCGATTAATTTTTCGAGATAAATTTTATCGTATTGCGAAATGATACCATCAATAAATTTTCTTCTCACTTCACTGGTGCCATTTATTAATTCAGCATCTGCCGGTGAGATCATCACTAAAGGATACATGCCGATA
>CAZRNW010000651.1:0-2264 GCA_964601535.1 uncultured Flavobacteriaceae bacterium | reverse complement strand
CCTTCAGCTTCAATAAACACAGATTTATCGGGCATATTTTTAACAAGACCTACTAAACCCAATTTAATCGCTTTATGATGTGTAGAAAAACGAAAAGCCACACCCTGCACCTTTCCTTTTACAATTATGTTGTAGTGGCGGGTCAATTCAGAATTTTAATTTCTTTTTTAATATAAGCTTTCTCGAGATGCGCTATAATCCCTTTTATTTCATTGTCGGTTAAATTCTTCTTCCTCGCAATAATATCCACTCCTTCCGGGCTGACTAAAGTTCTGGTAAAATAAATCGCAATCCATCTTCCCTCTTTATCGCTGGCAATTACCCGCCATTTGCTTTTAAATAAACTCAATAATCCTTTTCCCCGCCAAACAAATTTCAGTTCGTTTGCATTTTTCTGTGTTTCGCGTCCTTTAATTTTCTTCTCCTTATTGCTCTTGCTATACGTTACGCAGTCATCAAACTTTAATTTTCCATTTTCCTCTCTGAAATTACTATAATCAAAATAAGGATTTTTGTTTTTTGGATTCAGCCACATGGGGTAATTAGTGGCTACCACATACCATTTTCCTTCTAATAAAGATTTGCTGTATTTAAATTTTGAATCACTTTGTCCGTTTGCAAAAACAGAAAAGACAAGGAGTGATATCCAAAAAAAACACTTCAATGCTTAACTAAATTGCCTGTGTTCGGTTTTAGAAAGCTCTTCCTTAGACAAAGACTTAAAATAATCGTAAGTGATTTTCAATCCCTCTGCCCTGTTTACTTTTGGCTCCCAACCCAACAGAGATTTTGCTTTTGTAATATCAGGCTGACGCTGTTTAGGATCATCTTTTGGCAATGGTAATGAAATTAATTTTTGTTTCGCGCCGGTTAATTTTAAAATCTCCTCACCAAACTCCTTAATAGAAATTTCACTCGGGTTACCAATGTTAACCGGTAAATGATAATCGCTCATTAATAAACGGTAAATGCCGTCTACTAAATCATCTACATAACAGAAACTGCGTGTTTGTGAACCATCCCCGAACATGGTTAAATATTCGCCGCGTAAAGCTTGTCCGATAAATGCAGGTAAAACGCGCCCGTCGTTCAATCGCATGCGCGGACCATAAGTATTAAATATTCTTACAATTCTTGTTTCAACACCATGAACATTATTATAAGCCATGGTCATTGCTTCCATGAAACGTTTTGCTTCATCGTAGCAACCACGCGGACCAACTGTATTTACATGTCCCCAATATTCTTCCGGTTGCGGATGAACATGCGGATCGCCGTAAACTTCACTGGTAGATGCGACTAAAACTCTCGCTTTTTTCACTCTCGCCAATCCCAAAACATTGTGGGTTCCCAATGAAGAAACCTTTAAAGTTTGGATTGGAATTTTTAAATAATCAATAGGACTTGCCGGGGAAGCGAAATGCATGATATAATCCAAATCGCCGGGAACGTGAATGAATTTACTTACATCGTGATGATAAAATTCGAATTGTTCTAACTTAAAAAGATGTTCAATATTTTTCAGGTCGCCGGTAATTAAATTATCCATTGCCACCACACGCATTCCTTCTTTTATGAAACGATCACATAGGTGTGAGCCTAAAAAACCTGCGGCACCTGTAATTAAAACTCTTTTCTTCATATTCTTAATTTTTTCATTGTCAAATTGACTCGTTGTCAAATTAATTTGTTTTCACCCCAATGCAATAATAACTGTAACCCATTTTTTTCATCTCATTCGGGTCGAAAATATTTCGACCATCAAACAACACTTTATTCTTTAAACGCTTTCCTAATTCATCAAAATCAGGAACGCGGAACTCCGGCCATTCGGTAATGATTAATAAAGCATCTGCACCATCCAGCGATTGATTTAACTCATCTGTATATTCAATACTGTCTCCTAAAATACGGTGGGCTTCATGCATTGCTACAGGATCATAGGCAACAACGGAAGCGCCTGCCTTCAATAATTTTTCAATAATTACCAGTGACGGAGCTTCACGCATATCATCGGTTTTTGGTTTAAAAGACAAGCCCCATAAGGCAAACTTTCTACCTTTTAGATCACCTTTAAAATGTTTTTTTACTTTATTGAATAAAACTTCTTTCTGATTCTCATTCACGTTTTCAACGGCATTTAAGATACGCATATCATATCCGCTTTCTTTTGCAGTTTTAATCAATGCCTTTACGTCTTTCGGAAAACAGCTTCCGCCATACCCAACTCCGGGATAAATAAATTTAGTTCCTATGCGGCTGTC
>CAZRNW010000650.1:0-2269 GCA_964601535.1 uncultured Flavobacteriaceae bacterium | reverse complement strand
CTTCTTGATTCTTCAGCTAAAGTTAAATCGAAATCTGCGCGCTGTACCTGCCAGGTCCATTTCCATCCTTGTGTAAACTGATCGCCAAAATTAAAGTCGCACAATTCTTTTCCTCTTACAAATTTTGCGCCAAATTTTTCCTGGAATCCTTTTGCTTTTACCGCCTCTAACAAGCCCGCTTCTTCAAGAGCCTCCATGCTTCTTGGCAATAAACTTTCGCCAATCACAAAACGCGGAAATTTTTCCTTCTCAACTATTTTGGTTTTAAATCCGGCCTTATTAATAATGCTTGCGGCAATTGTTCCGGCAGGTCCCGCTCCGATTACTAATACATCTACGTTTTGTGTCGACATGTGTTTACTCTTAAGAGGATACAAAAGTAAAAATAATTAAACAGGCTGAAAAAATATTCTGCCCGATTGATGAAAATCATCCACCAAATCCTTGATTTGTTATAGCAAATCGTTTGCCAGATTTGCCAAATCGCTGCGTTCGCCTTTTTGCAAAGTAATATGTGCATAAAGCGGTTGTCCTTTCACTTTATCAATTAAATAACTTAAGCCGTTACTTTGCGCGTCAAGATATGGTGTGTCAATCTGATGGACATCACCTGTAAAAATAATTTTTGTGTTTTCGCCTGCGCGCGTAATAATTGTTTTTACTTCATGCGGGGTTAAGTTTTGAGCCTCGTCAACAATAAAAAACACGTTGCTTAAACTCCGGCCGCGGATGTAGGCTAAAGGACAAACAACTAATTTCTGACTCTCAACCATTTCGTTGAGTTGTTTGTGTTCTTTGTCTTTTTCGCTGAACTGGCTGCGGATATATTTTAAATTATCCCAAAGCGGCTCCATGTAAGGGTTTAGCTTTGAATTCACATCACCAGGTAAATAACCAATGTCTTTATTGCTAAGCGGAACAATTGGGCGTGCTAAATATATTTGATGATAATTTCTTCTTTGTTCAAGCGCTCCGGCTAATGATAATAATGTTTTTCCCGTTCCGGCCACGCCCTGAATGGTTACCAATTTTATTTCCGGATTCATTATTGCATCCAGAGCGAACGATTGCTCTGCATTTTTTGGAATAACCCCAAACGCCGCACTTTTTATAACGCGCTGCAGTGTTTCGTCTTCTTTATTGTAACGTGCTAAAACCGATTGCGAACCGTTTTTTAAAATGTAATAATGGTTCGGGCTTGCTTCTCCCTTTTTTAAAACATCCTTCGCGCCGCTTTGTCCTTTTTGATAAATGTTTGCGATTTTTTCAGCTGATACTTTTTGGATTTCGCTCATGCCAGTGTACAATTCATCAACTTCTTTAATTTTTCCGGTTTCGTAATCTTCTGCCTGAAGGTTTAAAGATTTTGCTTTTATACGAAGGTTAATGTCTTTGGTAATTAACACAACTTTTCTTCCCGGATGCGTTTCCGCAACGTAAAGCGCGGTATTTAAAATTTTATGATCAGCTTTTCTGTCGTCGAAAATACGCTCAGCATTTACTTTGCTGGTTGTATTCATTTCAATTTTGAATTTCCCGCGTGTTGGGCCGTTAATTGCTGTCCAGTCCTGCAGCGTGTTTTTGCCTGAAAGTTTATCGATATAGCGTGTAAATTCGCGGGCAGCGTAGTTTTTAGTATCGTTTCCCTTTTTAAAGTTGTCGAGTTCTTCTAAAACCGTTATGGGTATAACCACGTCGTGTTCCTTAAAGTTTTTTATGGCTGTGTGGTCGTAAATGATGACTGAGGTGTCGAGTACAAATATCTTTCTGCTTTCAGCTGAACGGGTTGCTTTCTTTTTTGTCATACAAGGAACTAAAGGTTTATTTCAATAAAACTATTTCAATAATCGGCACCATTTTAAGCCTCCTTTTTTTTTAATAAACAGGGCTTTGTTAAATGGTTGGGCACTAGGCTTCCTGTTTAACTAAATTTTTAGGTCGAATTTCTGTAGTTTTTTGGGTCTAATGTTCCTGTTTTTTAATTGTTTGGCTTATATTTGAGTATGAGAAAATTTATAATTCAGTTGGCGTCCGTTTTGTTATTTATAACTATCACGGTAAGCGCCCAAAATAAACAAGCCGGATCAGAGGGTTCGGGTAAAAACTATTTTGAAATTAAAAAGGAATTTGAAGAACAATGGAAAGACAAAGAACCGGCCCGCGGTTCGGGTTATAAACCTATGATGCGATGGATTCATAACATGAAAAACCGCATTGATGCTTCTGGCGATTTGTCTAAATCAGGTCCAAAAAGATCATACGAAGAATA
>CAZRNW010000649.1:0-2270 GCA_964601535.1 uncultured Flavobacteriaceae bacterium | reverse complement strand
CGAAAAGTATTGTGTTTGGAAGCATAGCTTCGAACAGGGAGGTTTCGCCGCTTGGAAAGCCGCTAATCCTGAACTCTATAAAAAAGAAATGTGGTATTATACCGAGTCATTTTATATTAAACGCAACCACTTACCAACGGGAGATACAATGGATGAAGCGATGATTGATGTAAGCCGTTTCGAAACAAAGCGTTCTGAAGACCAGGAAGTGATTGTTACTTTTGGCGGATTTAAAGATGTTATGGTACTGATTCCGGGAAACCAATTGATTCATAAAGTAAAATAGATATGAAAAAGAAGTCTACATATTATATAGCGTTTCTTTTATCTCTATTGCTCTTATCACCTTTAACTTTTTTAGCTCAGGTTGGTTATGGTCCTGCCCCCTATTGCTTACCATTGTACAATAACAAACCATGTAACCAGCCGAACCCTTCAAACACAGCCGGTAATTCAATTAACGATTTTATTGATAGTTTCAATACCACCGGAGCCGGAGGAAATATTACCAATAATAATTCAGGATGCAATACTCAAACCATTAGCTCAGTTCCTGAAAACTATATGTTCGTTGCTTGTCCCTCGTTTATGCGTTGTACACCCGGACAAAACATTACCTGTAATTTCCAATCAGGCATTATTTTTAATCAGGGTTTCGCTGTTTATATAGACTGGGATAAGGATGGCACTTTTGCTTTTCCTGCTGAACAAGTTTGTGCGCCTCCGGGAACACCCGCTGCTGCAACATGGACCTCAGCTGTATTTACAGTTCCTGCCGCACAGGCTGTTGGTACTTATACAATGCGTGTTCGTTGTGCTTATGCAACTGCAGGTCCGTCGGTTGATCCTTGTTCGCTTTTTGGTTTCGGTGAAACAGAAGATTACCGTGTGGTTGTAGGAACTTCAACTATTTGCCCTGTTCTTCCTGTTAATGTAATGTCATATGCCGGTTTATACAGAAACGGTGTTTCTGAGTTAGGTTGGACTACTGCTACCGAAAAAAATGCGGATTATTTTCTTGTAGAAAAGAGTTACGATAACCAACATTATGAGTTAGTTGGAAAAGTAAAAGCCAATGGTAACAGTAATACAGAAAAAGATTATTACATGATTGATAAAGACGTTAAGTCAAACACTATTGTTTATTACCGCTTAAGGATGTTTGATTATGGAAACACCGAATCTTACTCTAACACAGTAACGCTTTTTACAAGCAAAAGCAATGTGGGATTTGAAACATTCCCTAATCCCGCATCTGATGAATTGAATTTGGTTACTTCGGATATCGTATTCGGCAAAGGTTTCTTTTTTGAAATCGTTGACTTAAACGGAACGGTGGTTAAAAAAATAAATGAAGTTGTTGGAGATGGCAGTCATGTTAATATTGATGTTGCTGATTTAAACCCAGGACCCTACTTCATCCGTATGAGTGACGAAAGCGGTATGTTATCAAAGAAACTTATTGTAAAGCAATAGATTTCTACAACTTCAAATTCTCTGAAGGATCCCAATACAATTTTTTGAAATCAATTATCTTATCATCCTTCACTTTTATTTTTTCTTTTTCCAATAATTCCTGCATTTGATAAGGCGTGGAAAAATGATGCTTACCTGTTAATTCACCATTACGATTTACGACACGATGAGCAGGAACTTTTGGCTTTTGTGTATGCGCCGCATTCATGGCATAACCAACAATACGCGAAGAACCGGCAGCGCCAAGATATTTTGCAATAGCACCATAACTCGTCACGCGCCCTTTAGGAATTAAACGAACCACTTTATATACCGAATCAAAAAAATCTTTTTCCATTTAACCAACCATCAAATTACAACCCCTGATATCGCTGTTATCAAAGCGACCCATAAATTCAAATTCATTCTCCTTTCCTAACCTTCCCAAATCCTGCGTAGCAATAAACGAACAGGAATTTACGTTCGCCAAATCAATTACATTAATACCGCCCGTTTTATTTTCTCCTAAATAAGCCAAAGGATCCTCCGTATCACGGACTAATATTTTCATCCAGGGCGGGGAAGTAAAAACGCCCTCACCTTTTGAATAACATTGTGATAATAATTCTGTCATCCCGTACTCGCTGTGTATTTTTGAAACGCCAAATTTTTGTTTAAGGATAGTGTGCAATTCTTGTTTTAGCATTTCTTCTCTCCTCCCCTTCATTCCGCCTGTTTCCATCACAATAAACTCCTTATGGTTGAGGGTGGTGATATGAAAATCATCCGACTTCAATGTACGCCGCCGCGGCGAG
>CAZRNW010000648.1:0-2272 GCA_964601535.1 uncultured Flavobacteriaceae bacterium | reverse complement strand
GTGGTTGCATTACTCACTGTCACAACCGGTTTTGGCAATGCATTTACTGTGTGTGTATAAGCTATACTTTGACATCCGGCTGCACTTGTTCCGGTGACATTATAAGAATAGGTGCCGCTTGTGGTTGGAGTAATCACTATACTGCTTGTTGTTGGTCCGATTGACCATGTATAGGTATTTGCTCCGCCTGCAGTAATGGTTGCCGTACTTCCGGTACATACATTAGATGGTGAAGTTGTGAATGTAATAGTTGGTAAAGGATTTACGGTGATAGTAACAGTTTTAATAGATGAAATAGGACAGCCCGGAGCTGTTCCGATTACAGAAACTGTATTTGTACAGCAATTACTATAGTTAATAGTGTTTGTTGTTAAACCACTCGGACTCCACGTATAATTTGCAGCACCTGTTGCAGTGAGTAAAGTATTTTGAAAATAACAAACGGTTGTACTTCCTGTAATATTTGTTTTAGGCAGACTATTTAAAAACACTGAACAGTTATTCGAATTATTAGAAGTAACAACATCAGGTTTTGTATCGTTATTAAAATCGGCACTTGCTATTCCGTTACCTGTACTTGGTAATCCAAAGCTTGTTAATGAACCAAAGCCCCCTATTCCATCTCCTAACAATACACCCATCCATGGCGCGCCGGTTCCTACTGCTAAATCTATTTTAGAGTCACTGTCAAAATCACCGGTGGTTATCGAATAAGGTGGGCCGGGTGAACTGTAATTAGAAGCTATTCCAAAACTTCCGAGTCCATTGCCTAACAATATGGAAATGTCATTTGAACTTTGGTTTCCTACAGCAATATCTTTATTACCATCGCCATTAAAATCGGCACTTACTAAACAAACCGGTGAACTACCTACTGCAAAACTTGAAGGGGTGCCAAACCCACCGAAGCCATTCCCTAACATAATCATTACTGTATTGCCTCCGCCGCTGGCAACTGCAATATCTTTTTTTCCATCATTATTAAAATCAGCATTAATTATTGCCTGAAGGCCACCGCCCGATGGTGTATTTGTAAATGATGAAAAACCACCTAAACCATTTCCTAATCTTACAGATATATTCCCACCGCTTTGATTACAAACGGCGACGTCCGCGTTCCCATCGCCATTCCAATCACCGGCTGTAATTCCGGAAGGATTGGTTCCCATACCCATTTGTCCTCCATTACTGAATGTTCCGGTCGGGCTGCCTAATAAAATCGAAAAATTGTTTGCGTTAAAATTAACAACTACTAAATCTTTATTGCCATCATTATTAAAATCGGCACTTGCTATATCTGTAGGTCCATTGAAAGCTGCATAATTTACAGCCGGCAAAAAAGTACCCGTACCTGTATTTATAAATACGCTTGCGTTAGATGAATTGTAATTGGCGCATGCAAAATCAGGAAATCCATCATTGTTAAAATCGGCGGCGCAAACAGCCTGCGGTGTGCTACCGGCATTGTAATTAACCGCACTTGCGAAACACGGCTGCGGTGATACTTGCGCCTTTATTTGTTCAAGACTAAATAATAAACTAAAGAGTAATATTTTTTTCATGTAGGTTTTTTGTAAATGTATTTGGCTTAATTCTAAAATTGAGTACTGTTTTTTTAAGTGGTTTAAAGTTACAAAATAGAAACTTATGATAGGGTAAATAATACGAACTGATTAACAATATTCTTAGTTGAAATTAGACAGTTTAATTAATTGAATATTAGTGTATTAAGCAGTATTAAAGAAGTTGTCCGAGCCCTTAAAAACGAAAACACCCGCGGAAGATTACTTGAGGCTCAGCACAAATAAACCCGCGGGGTTTTACTAACTAATCACATTACAACCTACTTTGTAAGCGTTTAGTTATTTTCTATAACTACTTTTTTAACGGCAATGGTTTTATTATTCTGAATTACATTCACCATGTAAACACCATAACTGAATGCGGCTGTACTGATATTTAAATGTTGATTAAGCGCTTTGGTTTGATAAACAGTTTGCCCTAATACATTTTTTATTTCAACAACTGTTTCCTGTTTATCAAGTCCGTTTAAATCAACATTAATAAAATCGTGCGCCGGATTAGGATAAACTTTTATCAGCGAGGAATAATCGTTTTTAATTATTCCGGTTGCAATTTTATCATTCGATTGGTTACTCTTAGTTTTACTTTTGGTTAAAAGAGTCTGATTATTATTGTTCTTAATAATTATTGAAGGAGTACAGCTAAAACCAATGGCGTCAACAAACCATCTTGTAGTCGGTATTGGCCA
>CAZRNW010000647.1:1979-2283 GCA_964601535.1 uncultured Flavobacteriaceae bacterium | reverse complement strand
AGGGGTTCAGCCTCTAAGGCCTAAAAAATCAATTAAAGAAATAATAGCCCAACCAATAGAAACCTGGAAAAACGAATTGGTGAATGATTTTGAGAAAAGCATTTTTAAAAAATATCCGGAAATTGAAAAACTAAAAGAAACACTTTATAATAACAGAGCACTTTATGCTTCATTAAGCGGAAGCGGAAGTGCAGTGTTTGGGATTTTTAAAATGAAGCCGGAGATTAGATTCCCATCCGGTTATTCTTGGTTTGTTCAGTAGTTTTTTCTAACTTGATATATTATTATGAGGGTTCTTATTATA
>CAZRNW010000647.1:0-1969 GCA_964601535.1 uncultured Flavobacteriaceae bacterium | reverse complement strand
ATTTTCATTAACCTGTTTCAGCTCCGTTGCAGGAGACAGTTTACAATTTAAGAACAAAAGGTTTTATGTTGACATCTCATATGGAAGAGGTTCTGTATTTATATTTCCACCATACGAAAAAAGTTACGACAATGGTCATGATTACGACCCTTATGGATACTCAAATATTGACCCTTCTAATCTATATGGGGCAAGGGACGGAAGTAATTCAGTTTCATTTATTAATTCAGGTCAAATCGGTTTTGGCTACAAATTGGTTAGTAAAAATTGTAAGATTAGAAAGGGAGTAAAACATTTTATTTATTTAGGGGCTGGTATATCAACTTTTAATTATGAAACATATTTTAGAATTTATGATTATTATGATTTTCATATTGGTTATTCCTATGATCATAAATATTCACCTGCAGATTTTACAATTAAAGTAAATAAGTTGAATTATTTTATGTCTTTTACAATGGGCGCGGATTATAAAAAAGGATTTTATGTAAGTAATACTTTAGGGTTGGGACTTTCTACTTTTATCATGAAGAAAAACTACCAATATACAGAACACTACACATCACAAGGCATAACTAGTTCACCAGATTCTGTAACGGCAAGTAATCCTGGTGGATACTATGGTTATCTTCATGAATATGATATTAATAGGTCCCAGAAGAATTATTCTTTGAGCAATTTATACGGTTTCTATACTTTAAATTTAGGGATCAGAATAAAAAACTTTATTCCTAATGTGAGTGCCGAGATGAATTTAATGAATCAACAATTCACTTCGGTATATATTTTCAGAGCTGGAATAAGGGTACTACTTTAGACAAGAATAGTATTTTTGATATTTCCAATCACATTCCCTTCCTCATCAAAAGAATCCAAGGTAACTTCTAAAGAAGTATTAACTAATTCAGCAGAGTAGGAATGTTTTACTTTTACGTAATTCTTGGTAAAACCATACATAAATTCGCCCTTACTTTCGTTTTCGAAAATAACTGTTGAGGTTTTTCCTAATTGAGATTCATAAAACGCTCTCAGTTTTTTTGCTGAGAGAATCCGTAACATTTTGTTTCTTCTCTTGCGTTCCTCCATTGGAACGGGATTCTCCATTAAGATGGCTTCTGTATTATCTCGCTCACTGTAAGTGAAAACGTGTAAATAAGAAACATCTAAACCATTAATGAAATTATAAGTATCTAAAAATTGTTCTTCTGTCTCACCCGGAAAACCAACAATCACATCCACACCAATACAACAATCCGACATTTCATTTTTTATTTTTGCAACGCGGTCAGAATATAATTCTCTTAAATAACGACGTTTCATTCGCTTCAATAAATCATTATTCCCGCTTTGTAAAGGAATATGAAAATGCGGCATGAATCTATTTGACTTCGCAACAAATTCAATAATCTCATCCTTTAATAAATTCGGTTCTATGGATGAAATACGGAAACGTCCCACATTCTCAACTTTATCGAGTTCTTTAATTAAATCTAAAAAATTATATTCTTTTCTCTTTTTTATATCGCCGTCAATATCTCTTCCATAACCAAAATCACCAATATTCACTCCGGTCAAAACAATTTCTTTTACTCCGCTCGCTGCAATTTTATTTGCATTAGCAACTACATTCTCAATAATATCACTTCTGCTTTTTCCTCTGGCTAAAGGAATGGTGCAAAATGTACAAGAATAATCACAGCCATCCTGCACTTTCAAGAACGAACGGGTTCTGTCACCAACCGAATAAGCATCCACAAAAAAATCCGCATCACCAATTTCACAAGCTTGAATTTGTGCAGAATCATTTTTACTGAAATTGATATAATTTAAAAGCTTAAATTTTTCTGTCGCACCCAAAACCACATCAACACCTTCTATTTTTGCAATTTGTTCCGGTTTTAATTGAGCGTAACAGCCGACAATCGCTACAAAAGCTTCAGGATTATTATTTAATGCCTGTTTTACAATC
>CAZRNW010000646.1:0-2291 GCA_964601535.1 uncultured Flavobacteriaceae bacterium | reverse complement strand
ACGCTAAAGTGAGCCTTACAGGCGCTTAAAATAACAAGGAATAAAGCGTATTTTAAAAGCCTGATCATTTTATTAGATTTATATTTGCTAAAAATACTATTTTATGATTAAAGCTGAAGTTAAATTAAGGGTCAGATATGGCGAAACCGACCAAATGGGCTATGCTTATTACGGGGTTTATGCCCAATATTACGAGGTAGGAAGGGTGGAAGCTATGCGTGTTTTAGGCTTCAGCTATAAAGACGTGGAAGCGAAAGGTATTTTGCTGCCCGTGGTTGATTTCACTATAAATTACAAAAAACCTGCTTATTACGACGATGAAATTACCATTGTTACTTCTATAAAGGAATTACCCCGCGCCGCACGCATTACTTTCGATTACGAATGTTATAATCAACAGAAGGAATTATTGAATACCGGACAAGTGACGCTTGTTTTCATTGATAAAGCAAAAAATAAGCCTTGTGTGGCTCCTGATTGGTTCGTGAATGCGGCCCAAAAGTATTTTAAATAATTCCCCTAAATTTCTTAAATTCGCATCTCTTAATTTCACATGACTACCACTACTAAAAAAATTCAAATGGTTGATCTTAAAGGTCAGTATTTGAAAATTAAAAAAGAGGTTGATGCAGCGATTGCTCAGGTAATTGATACCACTGCTTTTATTAACGGTCCGGCCGTAAAAGAGTTTGCAGCCGATATGGAAAAATACCTCGGTGTAAAACATGTGTTGCCTTGCGCAAATGGAACAGATGCTTTGCAAATTGCAATGATGGCATTGGGTTTAAAACCGGGAGATGAAGTTATAACAGCGAGCTTCACTTATGTAGCAACTGCAGAAGTGATTGGTTTATTAGGACTGAAACCGGTTTTGGTGGATGTTTACCCGGATACATTCGATATTAATATTGAAGCAATAGAAAAAGCCATTACACCAAAAACAAAAGCAATTGTACCGGTGCATTTATTCGGACAATGCGCCGATATGGAACGCATTATGGCACTTGCAAAAAAGCATAATTTGTTTGTGATTGAAGATGTAGCTCAGGCTATTGGTGCCGATTATACTTTCAGTGACGGAAGAAAAGTAAAAGCAGGAACTATTGGTACAATTGGATGCACATCATTTTTCCCGAGTAAAAATTTAGGATGTTATGGTGATGGCGGTGCGATGTACACTAATGATTCTGATTTGGCTGCTAAAATGAAAATGATATCGCATCACGGACAAAGCGTACAATATGTACACGATGTTTTAGGTGTGAATTCACGTTTAGATACTATTCAGGCGGCCATACTAAAAGTGAAATTACAACATTTGGATGAATATGCTTCAGCAAGAAATAAAGTAGCGGCTTATTATGATAAAGCATTCGCCAATCATCCTAAACTAAAAATCCCAAAGCGCGTGAAAAATTCAACACACGTTTTTCACCAATATACTTTGCAGTTAAATGGTGTCGACAGAACAGCGTTGAGAGAATTTTTAGCAAATAAAGGAATTCCGGCAATGATTTATTATCCGATTCCTTTACATATGCAAAAAGCGTATAAAGATGACAGATACAAAGCGGGGGATTTCCCTATTACAGAAAAATTGTGTGCAAGTGTATTATCATTGCCAATGCATACAGAACTAGATGAAGAAACTTTAAAATACATTACGGATTCTGTTTTGGAATTCTGCAAATAAAAAGAAATTTATTATGAAAATAGCAATAGTAGGAACGGGTTACGTTGGTCTGGTTACTGGAACTTGTTTTTCAGAAGTAGGTGTTGATGTTACTTGTATAGATATAGACCAGAAAAAAATCGACAATCTTAATAAAGGTATTTTACCAATCTACGAACCGGGATTGGAAGAAATGGTTATCCGTAATTCTCAGAAACACCGTTTACATTTTTCTACTTCTTTAAAAGACGGCATAAAAGATGCGGAAGTTGTTTTTATTGCGGTAGGAACTCCGCCAGATGAAGATGGCTCGGCCGATTTAAAATATGTATTAGGTGTTGCAAGTTCTATTGGAGAACACATGACACACCCATTGGTTGTCGTAACAAAATCAACTGTTCCGGTTACAACAGCAGAGAAAGTAAGGAACGCAGTTCAATCAGCTTTAGATAAACGCGGCGCTAAAATGGATTTTTACGTTGCATCAAATCCTGAGTTTTTATAAGAAGGCGCAGCTATTGAAGATTTCATGAAACCCGACAGAATTGTTGTTGGTACAGACAGAACAGAGGCGGAAGAAATTATGTCTCTGGAGTCCATAGGTCATGACATATTGCTG
>CAZRNW010000645.1:1076-2292 GCA_964601535.1 uncultured Flavobacteriaceae bacterium | reverse complement strand
CTGAGTTTGAATTATTTCCTCTTTTTGTCTAAGAAGTTCCTTAGTTAAAAAAGAAATATAGTTATTTGTGTTTGTATTCAAATATTCAAAATCCCATTTACTCATTAACTAACTTCCTCCTCTTCATTAATTATAGAATCTTCTTTCGGCTTCCATTCCTCATAAGTTTTTCCAGTCGCCCATTTAATAGCCGTTCCTAAAACTTCCCGTCCTCTTCTTGTAACTTCTGCTGCGCCTTTCGGATAGTTGAATTGTAAGCCGCTGGCCCCAAGAAATCCGTACATACTATTAATACCAACTTTTTGACTATTTTGCAAGTCATCGTAGTATTTATCCCCCGTTTCCTTTGCGAGCTTCTTATTCTTTAAACGTTCATTTGTGAAATATTCTAATACTTTAAGAACGTGTTGTTTTGGGTCTTTGTGCTTAGGATAGATTTTGTATTCTAGCATTACTGAGGGATAAAGAGACGCCACGTCAAACGATAGGACGTTTTTATGTACACCCGGAATACCGTGGGAAATAGCTCCTTCAAATTCAACACTTTCATCGGCCTTTGGAATACTGTGTTTATCTTGAAGATAAGAACGGACAAGAAGAGAGTTTAATTGTGAACCTGCCGCGCTTTCTGTCATAAGCTGCAGAGGTTTTGGAACCGACTGTGTAAAATAGAATACAGAAGGAATCATCAAATCGTATAAATTCAATGCATCGTCGCCGTCAAATTGTGCGTATTGTTTAATCTTTTCAAATTCTTCCGGTATATGATATTTATGACGAATTTGTTCTCCGTCATAAAACACACGGTCTTTAACTTCTAGATTTTCTTGTTTAATAAGCTGTTTTAATTTGTACGATTCGTATTTTCTTCCTACGTCGTACCGCAGCGCCACAAAAAATCCGTCAATAACTTCTCTACCGTATACATTAACCTTTTTGTATGTGTAGAATTGTGAACCATCTTTTCTAAACTTAGATTCTTTCTTGTTAAACCAAAGATTTGAATTGTTGCGACCTAGTTGTAGGTTTGTGTCGTGTTTTCTAGCAATCGTATGAAGGTAAGGAATGTCAAAGCTATTACCATTGTAACTTAGTAGGATAGAGGGATTAATTTCGCGCACCCATTTTGTCCAAGCTTCAATTAATTCCCTTTGTCCTTGGTATTCATTATAACAAAAAAGCTTTCTAGTTATCTTTCCTTGTTTTCTAAAAGTGT
>CAZRNW010000645.1:0-1066 GCA_964601535.1 uncultured Flavobacteriaceae bacterium | reverse complement strand
GCAATAATTAGAACATTGGCTTTTGGATCGTTTGGATTTAGCGTCGTTGTTTCAATGTCAAAAGAAAGAATGGAGGGTTCCTGAGCTTTCATACCCTTATACAGGGTAATTCCGCTCTTGACCATAGCAGCTTCTTTTTTGTGCCAGATTGTATAGAAATCTTTGTTTCGTAGGAAATTTGTCGCGTTATAGAATTCTTCTTCCGAGTTAAGAAGAAGGGCGTGTTTATAGTGAAGATTTCCTTCTAGAACAATTGCGTTGCGGAAACTCTTGGGGTAAGAATTGCGAACTGTGGAAGGAACAAGTATCCAGTATTGATGAGGGACAAATTCTGAAACAACGGAACCGTCTTCTTTTTCAATAAAAAGTTCAGTTGTTGAATCTTCGGTCTCAATGGATACAACTCGATGTGTTGTATTTTTGCCATATATAACATTGTTCAGTAGTTCTGACATTTGATAATTTAATTTTACAATCTTTAAGTAAAAACTATTGTTCTTTTGGTTTAGTTTGCAAGGAGATTTCTAAGAACGTCCATTCTGGAAAGTAATTTTTAGGAATGATTATTTTCCCTTTTGGAATAAATTCACAATTATTAGTACCATCATTATAATAGGTAACGCGTTCATAAATACCTAATCTAGCATTTATTAAAATCTCCGTTTGATAAATAGGAATTTTCATATCGATTTTTAAGATTTTTTTAGGGGTTTTGAAAATACCTTTAATGCTTTTTTAAACGATTTTATTAAAAGTTTAAAATCTTTAGTGTGACTAATTAAAATTTTATTTTCTCCTTGAAAAATATAACACCCGTTTGGGGTTTCTTCGAAAATAATATCCTTACCTCTAGTACTCATATTATTTACTCCATTTCTGCAGGGTGTCATTCTTCCTGTAAATTAATTTATTGAGATTTTCCATTAAGTATTTGAATTAACCTTTTTGTTAATTGGGATTCATAATGGAAAGCCAAAATCATTGATTTCTGGTCTCCAACCCTTTTTAACGAGTTTTCTTCCTTCTTTGCATTCCTTGCATTTACAATGATCGGTTTGTCCCGCCG
>CAZRNW010000644.1:0-2295 GCA_964601535.1 uncultured Flavobacteriaceae bacterium | reverse complement strand
CCGGCAACGCGTAAATATTTGGTGTGGTTTGTCCCGTACTCCACGAATAAGTTATTGCCGAGACATTCGAACGTACCAAAGCAGGAACGCCAAGACAAGTTGGTACATCTTCCCCAATATCAAATTCGGTAGGATTAATGACAGATAAAATACTTTTTATGGAATCATATTTGTTACAGGTTGACGTATCCGTCACAACCAATAAAACATTATAATTTCCGAGATTGGTATAGGTAGTTGAAACCGTATCATTAAAAGATGTAACGCCATTACCTAAATCCCAATACGTAGTCCCTGTATTTGTAGTACTCACAAATGTTGGCGTAAAAGGCGGACAACCCATAATGTTGGAACCATAAGATGAGCCGGCGTTTACGAAAGTTCCCATATCAAATTTCACGAATGCGTCATTCCAAACTGTATCGTTTGCGTTACTTATGAAAGTGGTACAATAAGCACCACTCGTTGTCGGCAATCCACCGGGAGAACATATAGCCTGATATAAGCGGCCTTTACTATCAAAAGCGCTGAGTCCTCCGTCAGAATGCTCTCCATATGTATTACCTATACTTGAACCGCCCCAATAGGAGGCAAATTTTAAAGAGGAACAATTTGAATTAAAAACTGCCAAATAAATATCGTGAATCCCTCCTGCAAATGGTTGCAATTGATTGGCTGTAGTTGGCAATACATTCTCAGCAAATCCGCCCAAATAAATATTTTGGCAGCTATCCACCATAAATGCTGTGTATTCTAAATACGGATTTGGTTGCGGAAAAATGGGCGGAACCGCATTACCAAATTTTGTTTTGAAAATGACCGAAGTTAAAGCCGGGTTAACTTTATAAATTGTATTATATCCGCTGGCATTGCTATAAACACCGGGAGTTGAAGTAAATGTTGAAGGAGTACTGATATATCCCGCAATATAAATATCATTGTTAGAATCAATATCAATTAGTCCACCGTAATCAGATTGATTTGTACCAATATAAGTTGAGGAAATAATATTAGTTGCGGAAGAATTAATATGAGTTAAGAACATGTCGGTGGCATTAACTCCTCCGCTTTTTGTTTGGGAAATTACGCCTGCTGTTGTTGGAAATGTAGTGCTGGTCGTTGTTCCGCATAAATACAATCCTCCTGAATTGTCAAAATGAATCCCTTTCCCAACGTCATCCCTATTTCCACCCAAATAAGTACTCCAGACCAAATTACTGAGGGTATTATCCAATTTAAAAACGCAAACATCTGTTGGTCCATTTAAAGTTGCTGAAATTACTCCTGGTGTTACAGGAAAATCAGATGACTGGGTATGACTAAATACATAAACATTATTGGCAGAATCGATTACCATTTCCAAAGCGCGAAGCGGATCAAGACTTCCAACGCTTGGGCCGGGAACATTGTATCCATCATTTCTCGTACCACCTACGTAGGTTGAACCAAGAAGAGTTGTACCCGTGGAATTCAATTTACTTACTACTAAATCAATTCCTCCTTTACGCATGGTATCAAAAGCTAATGCTGAACATGGAAAACTATCAGAGGCCGTTACTCCAAGTAAAGTGATCTCATTATTTTTTACGATCACCTGAAATGGAAAATCTAATGAATCACCACCTAAGTAGGTGGCAAATATTTTAGAAGTGCCATTGGGGTTATACATTGATAGAACATTATCAAAATGACCATAGTAAGAGGAAGTGTATGCACCAACCGTAGTGGGATAACCTGCTCCACAATAACCGAACACATATATATTACCATTCGAATCATAACCGCAAGCTGAATTGGCTCCTGTTCCCGTAAATCCCGAATACGAACAAACCACAACCGTCGGGTCAATCACTAATTCATAATTTTTATTGTAACCTTCAGGAAAAACAAAACCAACTGTGTTATCATCTAATAAAGCGTATTTACATTTAATTTGTTTTTGAATTCCGTTGATGTTTTGGTAAGCAAAAGGTTCTTTTTCAATTATTTCTCCTACGGAAGTTTTTATAATAAGTTCATTGTTCTTTATTTCAATTCCATCAATGTATTTATAATTTAATTTGAGTGAATTGATGTTTGCGTTTGGTTTTACAATAAAATCGTATTTCAAATTAACAGCACTACTGTAAAGTTTCAAATCAATTCCCTCGTAAATTTCGCTGAATAACAAATTCCCGAAAGCCTTTACCCTGCTCGCCCATTTGCTCTTTTTATTTCCTAAAAAATAATTGTAATACTCGGGCTGCTCTTTTGTTTTGGTTACTTTGGTTAAATCGGCTCCGACAAAATCGACTT
>CAZRNW010000643.1:930-2298 GCA_964601535.1 uncultured Flavobacteriaceae bacterium | reverse complement strand
AATATTATTAGTTACCGGGGTATAAACATCTAACGGAGTGCTTGCCGCGGTATTGGATACTATTTGAATGTATTGTCCCATCCGGTTGTAACTTGCTTTTATGGAACTATTATCATCAATCACATAATTCAAACCAAAACGTGGTTCGGGTGTATTGTAAGATTTAATAGTTTCCCATTCTTTTACAGTTGTTTCTTTTTCTAAAGGCTTTGCTTCATTTGGAATAGTATCACGGTAAAAATAAGCTGTGCCTTTTCCCATGTAATTGTAAAAGCTCCAGCGCAGACCGTACTCAACTGTTAACCGAGGCAACAATTTTTGTTCATTGCCTAAATAAACTGCGCTTTCAATTCCTTTTTTATTTTCAAGGCTTATGTTTGTGGTGCGGTTTTGATTATCCGTAACTGCAGCTTTCCCGGGACGGAAATCGAACAAGATGGCTTGTAAACCAAAACGAATGGTGTTTTTACTATTGAGATAATATGAGAAATCGGGTTTGAAACTGTAATTAATAATATTTGAGCGCCACTCAAATTTCGAGCTGGTTCCGTCCTGTTTAAATCCTAACTGGTAATCGTAATTGCTGTAAAACGAAGTGAGATTCATGAACAATTTATTATTGAAGACATGATTCCAGCGCAATGAAGTTGTTGCATTTCCCCAGTTAAAAGTAAAGCCGGCACCAAATACATCGCGACCAAGATAGCCGCTAAGGAAGACTGTATTTTTTTCATTTACTTTCCAGTTTATTTTTGCAGTGAGATCATAAAAATAAAATTTAGCGTCTGCCAATTCTGGAGCTTGCTTTTTCAACCCTGGTTTTGCAAGAATATCAATATAACTTCTTCGTCCCGCTACAATAAACGAAACTTTATCTTTTACTATTGGTGCTTCAACGGCAAGGCGACTAAAAATTGTACCGATGCCTCCGTTAACTTCTAAGCGTTTACTGTTTCCTTCCTTCATGCGGATATCGAGTATAGAAGAAACGCGTCCGCCATACTGGGAAGGAATACCTCCTTTAATTAATTTCACATCTTTAACTGCATCGGGATTGAATACAGAAAAGAAACCGAATAAGTGTGATGAATTATAAACAGGAGCTTCATCCAGTAAAACTAAATTCTGGTCAATGTTTCCGCCTCGCACATTAAATCCGCTCGCTCCTTCTCCAACGGTCGTCACCCCTGGTAACAATTGAATTGTTTTTATCACATCAACTTCTCCCAAAAGCGCCGGCATTTTTTGAATCTGTTTGATATCAATTTTTGTAGCGCTCATTTCTGTGCTCTTGATATTTTTATCGGCTGCTTCAGCACTAACCTCAACTTCCTGCAAATCTCTTCCTTGTTCTTTTGGTTCAAAATT
>CAZRNW010000643.1:0-920 GCA_964601535.1 uncultured Flavobacteriaceae bacterium | reverse complement strand
ACACGTTGAAATATTATTTAATTTAAGAGTGTTATTTAAAGTTGTGTTTTTATCCAAATCAATTTCAGAAACGATATTAGTATAACCCAGATAACTGGTAACGATGTTGTGTTTACCTGCTGGAAGTGTTAGAGAATAAAAACCGTATTCGTTTGTGGTGGTTGAGATTTGTGTGCCTTGTTTGTAAACGATTGCACCAATAATTGCTTCACCATCGCTTGCATCTTTTACGTAACCGCTAATAGTGAATTTTTCCTGAGCATAGAAAGCTGTACTTGAAATAAGAAAGAGAAGTAGTGTAATTAGTCTATTCATATTCGGTTGTCATCCTGAAGATTCAGGATCTTTCGTACCCCTGGACTTCATTCAAAGGCCACAAACTTAGGAAACTTATTTTTAATAATTAGTTTCCTATAACAAATTTTAACCGTTTAAGAAGTTTTGGTGCCATTTGAATAATTGAAATTTCACAAAACAAAAAAGCCCCAACATTGCTGAAGGGGCTTTCTTTTAAAATTGGCATCGACATACTCTCCCAGGCTTTAGGCCAAGTACCATCTGCGCAGGCGGGCTTAACTACTCTGTTCGGAATGGGAAGAGGTGATCCCCGCCGCTATAGACGCCATAAAGGGATCGATTCAAATAAATGAATCTAGTTTTTTAATTAAATACATAATGAAAAAAGACACAAGGCACAAGTTGTCTGTAAACAGAAAGGATTGCTCCTCTCTGCTTACGTCTAACTGTTTTGGATGCCATAACAGAAAGCTTACGGATAATTAGTATTACTCGACTTTGACATTGCTGCCTTTACATCTGTAACCTATCAACGTCGTAGTCTTCGACGATCCTTATAAAGTTATCTTATCTTGAGGTGAGTTTCGCACTTAGATGCTTTCAGCGCTTATCTCATCCAAACA
>CAZRNW010000642.1:0-2313 GCA_964601535.1 uncultured Flavobacteriaceae bacterium | reverse complement strand
GCATTGTTCTACCAAAACACTAAGTGTGCCCGCAAAGTTTCTCACTTCATGGTCAATCCAATCCTGTTTCTCATCATCAATTCCAATTTCCGAAGATGGAAGCAAAAGATCAATCGCTCGGCCAAGCGTTAACAAAGAAGTTGGAACATCCCAAAAGTGATTGGCTTTGTTATCATACTCAAATGCAATCGGGCGGCTCCCTGGTGCACCAATACTTTTTTCCGTGCTAGGATTTGCATTTTTGTATCCCTGTTTCTCTCCGTCAATATCTTTCACGTTTTTTGGTAGAAGTATTTGAACTTTGAATTTCACGTTTTCCTTTTGCTTTATTCTTGCAGCACTCTGTACAAAGTTCTCAAAGTAACCTATTGCGAGAGCAACAGAAGGCATCGGTTTTAGATTGTAACTTTTTTTAGTGCTATTAAAAATTTCAATAATTTGATTAATCGCTTTATTCAAACTACCTGCAACTCCGGGATTATAAAACGGTAAAGTTACTCCATTATAATCTGATGGTAATTTCGTTTCTTCCTCAACCATTAAGAACGCCCTTGTTAATCCTAAACTACCTAAGAACATTCCCATTTCCAATAAAACGTTGTCTCTTGGGGCGCCCTTTGTAACGCCTCTTGAAGTTGAGATATCATCTTTCGATGCAACCAATACACCATAATCATACTTCCTTGATGTTTTCAGAAGCGAATCCAAAGCATTCTTATTCGTAGAAAAAATACTTCCGTCGCTCCAGACGTGCGTTTCGATCCAATCTCCACACTCTTTATCAACTTTCGCTTTTAGTTCGTCGGCCACATTTAATCCTTCTTTTGATGATCCAATAAATAATTTTCTCTTCATACAATTATTTTTTTATATTATTTGTAGTTCTTCTTTTTTCAGTTCAAAGTAATATTCAAATACTCCCGGTTTTCCATGTTTATGTTCTCCATTTTTATACTCTTTAGTGTCCTTCTTGTATATCTGATTTGCCAAATAAGGAATCGCATGTTCTCTAATGAATTGTGATATAGTAATCCCATACTTACAGATTCTCAATTCTTCTGGCCAAACAGTAATACAGCAACTACCGTCGGCATTTTTATGCCAATCTGCATCTTGCGGTATGTCCCCACCAACCTCATACATCAATGGAAACCTGAATGGAAAAATTCGCGAACAACGAATTTCAACAAGGAAGTGCCCCACAATCTCACCAAGATCATTCGGAACATCTATTACACCCTTCAATAATGGAATGCCATAGCTGTCCGTAACGATTGAAAGATTAGGATAGATTCTTACTGCATCCACTAGTAATGCTTCAAAAGTCGAAATATTAGCAGGTTTCACAGTAGGGCTTAGCGTTTCCAATAGTTCCACTTAAATATGTTGGCGATGAGCTCGCTTCATTTTCATCTGCACCATCAGGAAAATACGTTTTTCCAAAATGCTTTTGCCAGCATCTGCTCGCTTTCAATAAATTTTTTTCATTATCTACCGCTTCTTTTGCATCTTTAATAAATTCACTAAGGTTATTCATGAAATTCTTTTTCTTAATTTCATCAAAATCCTTAAATAAATTATCTTTAGGAGTTGTTGGCATCATGCATTTGAACTCCCTTTTTAGCTCCTTCTCAATTTCAATGAGAGTAAATTTTAAAGCCACATCATCACGCTGGTTTTTTTGAAGATGATTCATTGTGAGTACAGTCATCGCTAAGCCGCTTGGCATTTTTTCGCGTTTATAATCGCACCAAGACTTAAGGTAACGACTAGTTCTTATCATTTGGCCACCGCTGTCTTTAACGCGGTTAAATTCTTCAATAAATTCTTTTGGATCATCTTCCTGAAACTCGGAATCCTTAACTGCAAGCAACGGATGCTCTTGTTTATTTTTATCATAAATAAATACTGGAAGGTCTATGCTATAGCCGGCTTTAAAATCAACGGTGATGCATTTTTTCCTATGCTGTGGTGTAGCATCCGTAATACCTTCAACAGCTTCCTTAACCCATCCTTGCAACGTAGTACAAGTAACATTATCCGGGTTACTTTCAAAATAGACTCCGTCATCTTGATCGCAAGTATCCTCCTTTGTTCGGATTCTATTTTTTGTTTTTGATGAACCTTGTTTGAAGAAGGTCGGTTTATAATTTGGATGTTTTTCCTTAAAGAATTTTCTGACTGCGTCACGTATCGCATCATTCGATATCTTCATCGCGTCCTTTTTCGATTTTGGTATTTGAAGTTCCTCATTGAACTCCTGAAGGAAAATCAAGGGCTTTTATAAATGATTCTCCGGTTGTACTTACTGTA
>CAZRNW010000641.1:0-2318 GCA_964601535.1 uncultured Flavobacteriaceae bacterium | reverse complement strand
GGTTGCTGCCCGGCGTACAGGTAACCGATTTTGTTAGTGCCCTCTTGGTAGCAATTGTATTGGCGTTTTTAAATACGGTGGTAAAGCCAATTTTAACAATTTTAACAATTCCAATTACCTTTTTTACCCTCGGTTTCTTCCTTTTAGTGATAAATGCCGGTATGATTATTCTGGCTTCAAAACTAATCCCCGAATTTCACGTGAACGGTTTCTGGTGGGCACTTTTATTCAGCTTTATTTTATCAATTGTTACGGGTATTCTCAATGCTTTTGTTGGGAATAACGATAAAAAGGAAGAAGACTGAAAGATTTCTCGCAGAGGAACGCTAAGGTTTTCGCTGAGTTCCGCAGAGAAGAGGCAAATTAATTTTAAATCAATCCTCAGCGAAACTCTGCCTTAACCTTCTGCGAAACTCCGCGAGAACTTTTGGTGCTTATTTCGTCTTCTCGGGGGTAAAATCAATACTTACCGAATTAATACAATAACGCATTCCTGTTTTAGTTGGACCATCATCAAAAATATGACCTAGATGTCCGTTACAGCGTGCACAAACAATTTCGGTACGCACCATTCCTAAACTCATGTCTTTTATTTTTTTAATACGGTCGCCATTCCCGATTTCATTATCAAAACTAGGCCATCCGCAATGCGATTCAAATTTTTGGTCACTGGTAAAAAGCTCATAGCCACAACCTGCACATTTATAAATGCCCTTCTCGAAATGTAAATTGTATTGTCCTGTAAAAGGTCTTTCAGTTCCTTTTTCGCGTAATACATAATATTGTTCTTCAGTGAGTGTTTTTTTCCACTCCGCTTCTGTTTTATTGTAATTGGTATCCATAGGTTTTGGTGTTGAGGTTGTTGGTGATTTTGTAGTCGTTTGACTTGAACAGCTTAATAGTATAAGTGATGCAAATGTAATTAATAGCTTTTTCATAGTTTGTTTTATTAATGAGACGATAAGAACAAATTTACCTTACATAATTATAAGGTTTTTAGGAATATTAACAAACAGTCAAAAAATCAAATAATTACTACATTTGTCCGGTAAAATGAAATTTCGCCTTATTATAGTTATCAGTGTTCTGTTTTTGGCTTCCTGTGTTTCTAAAAAGAAATATTTACAAATGCAGGATGAAAAAACGGCTGAGAAAAATGTTCTGGAAGAAGTGTTGAATAAACTGGCGGTTGAAAATGATAGTTTAACACGTTTAATTTATTCTCTTGATAGTTTATACCGGACAGAACGTGATAAAAACAGTCTGGCAGCGAAGGGCAATGAGCGCGGCTTTAAAGTAAAACCACGTCCTAGTCTTATTTCGGGCAAGGAAGAATATGATAAAAAGGCCATTTTCCTCTATAATTTTCTGTCTTATATTTTCTGGCCGGCCGATCCGAAATCAGAGTCGTTTAATATAGGTATTGTGGGTGAATCGCCAATTAAACAGGCTTTGCAAGCTCAGGTTTATGGAAAAACGGTGAACAAACAAGCAATAGTTGTAGAAACATTTAATCCAACCAATAATTACAAGATTTTGTTTTTTACAGAGGCCGGACAATCGCAATTTAACCGTATTAAAAAATTATTTGTTGGAAAAACCGTTCTTTTTGTCACCGAAAATACACTTCTTGAAACCATCGGAAGCCATATCAGTTTGTATGTTGATGGTACCAAAATCAGGTTTACGGTTAATAAACCTGTACTTGAAAAAACCAAGTTAAAAGTCAGCAATTCCTTCTATAGTCTGTCTGACTAAAAAGCTGTGAATAAAAATATTTTTTTTGGTGCAAAAAAGGCCTCAAAAATGCTTGGTTTATATATAAAAATCCTATTTTTACCCCTGTTAAATCTTAAACGTACCTTATGAACATACACGAGTATCAGGGAAAAGAAATTCTAAAAGGCTTTGGGGTAGCCATACAGGAAGGCATAGTTGCAGATACCCCCGAACAAGCGGTAGCAGCTGCTAAAGAATTAAAGGCTAAATACAACAGTGATTGGGTGGTTGTAAAAGCGCAGATTCATGCGGGTGGACGTGGTAAAGGAGGCGGGGTTAAACTAGCCAAAAACCTTGACGAAGTGAAAGAAAAAGCAACAGCCATTATTGGTATGCAATTAATAACTCCTCAAACTAAAAAGGAGGGAAAAAAGGTAAATAAAGTATTGATTGCGCAGGACGTTTATTATCCCGGCGCAAATCCCACCAAAGAGTTTTACATGAGTGTTTTATTGGACCGGGCTAAGGGCAGAAACACCATTATTTACAGTACTGAAGGCGGTATGAATATTGAAGAAGTAGCAGAACATACCCCAGAT
>CAZRNW010000640.1:0-2319 GCA_964601535.1 uncultured Flavobacteriaceae bacterium | reverse complement strand
TTATTATATCACCATCGAAAACAAAAGCACAGAGCCCATGCAGCTGATAAAAAGACACTGGGATATTTTCGACAGCGTGAATGAAAAACGTATGGTTGATGGAATAGGAGTAGTGGGAGAAACGCCTGTAATTGAGCCGGGAGAAAAATTTGAATATAACAGTGGCTGTAATCTTGCTTCTGAAATTGGTTTCATGAAAGGTTATTACACCATGAAAAAAATCAACACCGGCGAAGAGGTAAATGTTGAAATTCCCCAATTCAATTTAATTGTTCCGGCGAAGCTGAATTAACTCTTAAATTTTTCAAACCTATTCGAGAAATGAAAAAATTAATCATTTTCTGCTCCATTTTTTTTAGCCTGGTAGTTAATAAAGCTCAAGTTAATTTTCAATGGGTTAAAAGTATAGGGGGAAGCATTAATTCGGATGGAGGGAATGCAATAACTACTGATGCCTCTGGAAATGTTTATACAACCGGCTATTTTGTAGGAACTGTAGATTTCGATCCGGGTCCGGGAACAACAAATCTTACCTCAGCTCCTGGAATGACAGATGTTTTTATTTGTAAGTTCAATGCCTCAGGAGTTTTGCAGTGGGCTGTGAATACAAATTGTTCGGGAAATGCTTCAGGTAAAGCAATAAAAGTTGATGTCTCGGGAAATGTTTATACTGTGGGAAATTTTGGAGGTATAATTGACTTAGACCCTAGCGCAGCGACATATTCTCTTGCATCATCAGGAGGAGATGATGTATTTATAAGCAAACTTAATTCATCAGGTGTTTTTTTATGGGGAAAAGAGTTCGGTGGTCCGGTGAATGATTATGTAAGGGGACTTGCTTTAGATCCTACTTCAGCCAATATTTATTTAACGGGATATTATTCCGGCACAGCAGATTTTGATCCAGGAGTGGGAGTTCTTTCAATTACTTCAGTATCAAATTCAGATGATATTTTTGTTTCTAAGATTGATGCATCCGGAAATTTTGTCTGGGCTAGAAGCATGGGAGGATCAAATACTGATAATGGTTTCGGAATCAGTATTGATGCGAGTGGAAATGTTATGACAACAGGTTATCATGGTTCCGGTGATTTTGATCCGGGTATTGCAACTTATTCCTTAACTGCCACAGGTGCAGATATTTTTGTAAGCAAACTTAATGCCTCAGGAAATTTTGTTTGGGCAAAATCAATGGGAGGAAGCAGTTATGATTACGGATATGCACTTATCACAGATGCTGCAGGAAACATTTTTACTACAGGATCTTTCAATAATGTTGTAGATTTTGATCCAGGTATTGGCACCTATACATTGATAACTACCGGTGGTTTTTCTGATGATGATATTTTTGTTGAGAAATTGGATGCAAACGGAAATTTCGTTTGGGTTAAGCAGATGGGCGGACCTAGTAATAGTGATATTGGAAATTCCATAACGCTTGATGCTATAGGAAATGTATATACAACAGGACGCTATCTTTACACTTGCGATTTTGATCCGGGTCCAGGTTCATATACCCTTACCTCTATAGGTAGTGCAGCTTGTGCCTTTGTCAGCATATTAGACCCTTCAGGAAGTTTTGTTTGGGCCGGTGGATGGGGTGCGGCAGCAGATGCGTGGGGACAGTCGATAGTAGTTGATAATGCTTATAATATTTATACTACAGGAATGTACCGAGGTACAACAGATTTTGATCCGGGTCCTTCTTCATATACATTAACTCCTCAGGGAAGTTTTGATATTTTCATTCATAAACTCGGTCAATCAACTGCCGGTATTGGATCAGATATAGAAAAAAATAAGTTCAAGATATATCCCAACCCTTGTAAAGAATTTTTTGAAATAGAAAGCGACTACGATGGGTTCATTATTGTCTTTAATATTTTAGGGGAAAAAGTGTTGGAGCAAAAGATTCAGTATGGAAAAAACCAAGTGCAGGTTGCAGGATTAAATAGAGGGTTTTATACTTTCAGTATCTCAGATAAGGAAAAGAAACATTCAACTGGAAAGATTGTCATTGAATGATTAGTCCGGATAAATCACGTAATTTCTTGGTGTTTCGTAAAGGGTGACTTGTAATTTCAACTCTGCATTTATTTTTCCTTCAAGAATTTCGTAAATCACTTTCGCAATATTTTCTGCTGTAGGATTTAAGTTTTTAAATTCGGGACAATCCAAATTTAAATTACGGTGATCGAAACGTTCTACAATTTCATCTTGCAACAAATCGCTTAATTTTTTTAAATCCATTACAAACCCTGTTTCTTCATCAATGTGCCCCGTAACTTTTACATGCAAATCGTAATTATGTCCGTGATA
>CAZRNW010000639.1:0-2322 GCA_964601535.1 uncultured Flavobacteriaceae bacterium | reverse complement strand
TGATGAAGCCAAAAAATACATGGAAGAATTCAGCAGTGATGAGCGTGGTGCGATATTCGCTAAATCCATCTCTAATCTGAAATTATATTCGAAAAATGCAGATGCTTATAAAGTTGACAGCGTAAGTTTCAATTCAACCGAAAATGATTTCTCACCGGTATTCTTTGTTGACGGTAAAGTTGTTTTCACATCTTCTCGCAAAAAAGTGAGTTGGATTAACCGCAAACATGGTTGGACAGGAAACAACTATTATAATCTTTATACTACTGAAAGAGGTCCGGACGGTAAATATTTCAAGCCTGAAAAATTTATGCGCGATTTAGAGTCGAAATATAATGATGGTCCTATTTGTTTCAGTACCGACCGACACACCGTTTATTTTACCCGTAACAACGTGAGCAAAAAAGGTAAAAGCATTGAGGGTACTTATAAATTAAAAATATTTGAAGCCTCTTTAAGCATCGATGGTTTTGAAATGGTAAAAGAATTACCTTTCAATAGCAATCAGTATAATTGTGCACACCCATCACTTTCTCCTGACGGAAAAACACTTTATTTTATTTCTGATATGGGTGGCGGACAAGGCGGACTTGATATCTGGTATAGTAAAATGGGCGATGACGGAGCATGGGGTACTCCGGTGAACATGGGTGAAAAAGTAAATACCAAAGGGCATGAAATGTTTCCCTATGCTGCCACCAATGATTTAATTTATTTTTCTTCAAATGGCAGAGAGGGACTGGGAGGATTGGATATTTATGAAGTTAAAATTAAAAAAGACGGTAAGCCCGGAAAAGTTTATAATATGGGATTGCCGATAAATGGTCCTTCTGATGATTTCGGAATTATTTTTGATGAAGGAACCAATATGAGAGCCGGCTTCATGTGCTCGAACCGTAAACGTGGTGGATTGGATGATGATATTTATTCTTTCATTGTATTACGCGATGTAAAACGCGGGAAGGATGTTTTAATTAAAACCATGCATAAAGATTCGTCTAACGTTCCGATTCCGTATGCAAAAGTGAAAATCAATAATGATTCTATCACCACTAACGAAAAAGGTGAATACAATTATTTTATTGAGGAAGATGCGTACTATAACATGACAGCCAGCAAGGAAAAATATTTCGACATGACGGATTCTTTATCTACAAAAATGTCGGACAAAGATGAATTTGAAAAAACGATTTTACTGGAGCGTGACCCTGAATTAAAATTAGTTGCTTTTGTATTAGATGTGAAAACCAAGGAAGCATTAAAAGATGTGAAACTTACCATCAAAAATATTCCGGCAAATACAGATTTTGATAATTACACTATTACATCTGCTGACGGTTACCGTAAAGATTTAACAGGCGGTAAATTAGGCGATAAATTAAATTACAAAATCACCATTGAAAAAGCCGGTTATGTAACTAAGACTGTAGAATTCGCTCACACCGTAACAAAACCTGGTGAGATTAAAATGAATCAGTTAATCAATATGGATATTGGTAAAGTAATGGTTGGTGTTGATTTGGGTAAAATGGTGGATGTAAAACCAATTTATTTTGATTTAGGAAAGTCGAAAATTAAACCTGAAGCTGCGAAAGAATTAGATAAGATTGTAGCTGTAATGAAAGAATATCCGGGCATGACGGTTGAATTAGGCTCACACTCCGATTGCCGTGGTGCTGCTAAGTCGAACCAATCGTTATCGATGGCGCGTGCAAAAGCCAGCGCAAGTTATATTGCCAGCAAAGGTATTCCGCGCACCCGCATAACAGGTAAAGGTTATGGTGAAAGTAAATTACTGAATGGTTGTGCCTGTGAAGGAAAGTTAGTTTCTAATTGTACGGAAGATGACCATGCATTAAACAGAAGAACCGAATTTATCGTTACTAAATACAAAGAAATTACCAAAAAATAGTTAAGAGAAGGGGGTTTAATGCCCCCTTTTTAATTTAATATCCTATATTTGATTCGGACCCATTCTCCTCTATGAACAAGAAAATCAAAAATGTTGGAATAGCTTTACAAGGCGGTGGCGCTCACGGTGCTTTCACCTGGGGTGTACTCGACCGTTTATTAGAAGTTGAGGAAATTGTAGCAGATGCCATGTGCGGTACAAGTGCAGGTGCAGTTAACGCAGTTGTATGTGCTTATGGTTTACATATTGGCGGCCCTTCCAAAGCAAAAGAATTAATGGAACAAACCTGGCGCAAAATTGCAAGCAGCGGCAGTTTTTTCTTTAAACCCGGTGTAATGGATAAATATTTCGGGAATGGCGATATGTATAATTCTCCCGGATATATGTGGTTCAACAGCGTTACCCAGTTC
>CAZRNW010000638.1:0-2339 GCA_964601535.1 uncultured Flavobacteriaceae bacterium | reverse complement strand
CGGCGCTAACAATAATTTATGGCTCATCAGAAACAACGAGTTAATTGTTTATCAAGGTGACAAAATGCCGATAGGTCAGTTTAATATCGAATTGGTCCCGTTTAAATCGCAACAAATACAGCTTCAGAAAAATGATTTAGTTGTTTTGTGTACTGATGGTTTTGCCGATCAGTTCGGGGGCGAAGATGGAAAGAAATTAAAATCTAAAAACCTTAAAGAGTTTTTGGTTGCAGGAGCTGCTCTTCCTCTTTCACAGCAAAAAGAAGAACTGATTTCTTTGTTCAACGGATGGAAGGGTAATCAACAACAAGTAGACGATGTTAGCTTGATTATGATTAAGGTTGTTTAAGCCTTATCTGATTAATAAATGTTAATTCACATCGCCGCGTGAAAAAAATCAGTGTTTTTATTTACATTCTTCTAATATTGTTTGTAACTTATGCTACAATTAAAACCATGAAACTGCTCGCCTCTATAATTCTTATTCCACACCTGCTTTCAAATGGCGGAGGAGATACAACTAAAATTATTCCTCCCGGAAAAGACCGCTGCGGGGATGTAGTTGGTGTATGCAAGGCGGGCGACAGTTATTGTCACAGTTACGTGTTTGACAGGCAAATCTATTATTTCCGTTGCGATACTTTGCCACAGGTAAAATTCTGGCGGCAAATCATGAACCTTCATAAAGATTCGGCGCTAATTAATTTAAGTCATAACCGAAAAGTAGTTGAAAAAACCCATCATCAGGATTGGTCGGCCAAGAGCGAAGATAGACGCCAGCAATACCGCGACAGTATCCGTAACTCACACTGTTTAGATTCTACCCACCGGGTATTGCTTACAGATGGCAAACAGTTTTTTTATGATTTTGATAAGGCCTTCGCCAATTTCGACAGAGGAATAAATGATTTTGTGGATAACGATGTGGACCCCTGGTATGCCCAGGCAATTTTGTTGATTGAAAGCCCTAACAAATTACAGAAATCAAATGCCGGTGCTTACGGTTCTTTCCAGTTGATGAAAGATGTTGCGCGCTTATTTGGATTAAAAGTAAACCGTCAAATAGACGAGCGTGCAGATTTCGATCGTTCGGCTTATGCGGCTTCGAGTTTAATAAAAACCATTTGTATCCCTAACACAAAACTAATTTTGGATTCACTGCACATTACTTACAACGAAAACGATTTGTGGTTTAAGTTGCTTGTGATGCATTCTTATCACGCCGGTTCGGGCAATGTAAAAAAAGCACTGTATACTTTTATGCCTCAAAAGGGTGATATGAATTTAATTTATAATTTATGGCGTGCGCAAACAAGGCACTTCCGTTCGGCTTCACAAAATTATTCGCAATTGATTTTAGCGGCCATGCTCGAAATGAATTCGCGTATCAATCTTCAGCCCGCATCACTTATATTAAGCGGAGAAAAAAATTAAATTGATTTTACTTCGTCCTGCGATTTTCCAATGCGGATAACCTCAGCCAGTGTTTTTAAAACGCGGTCGTGCTTTTTTACAAACGGATTTGAAGTATCCCAGACATAACCTGCCAATACAGAACAAATCTGTTTTTTGAAATCTGGATTAATTTCTTTTGCGAAAAATATTTCGTGCAAGGTTCCGTCGTACCATCCCATTACATAGCTTCTGAAAGTATCAACGCCTGTCATCACGGGTTTCATAAATTCTTCTTCCCAATCAACTTTGCTTCCCTTTAATTGTTTAATTACCAAGTTTGCTGCGCGCTGACTGGAAGCTGCTGCCAATGTAACTCCTGAAGAAAAAACAGGGTCCAAAAATTCAGTTACGTTTCCTGTCAGCACAAAACCGTCGCCATAAAATTTATCTGTTGTTACACTCCACCCTTCAATAGTGCGGGGCTCAAATAAAAATTCTTTATCGCCAAAACGCTCTTTAATATGTTGGTCGCTGTTTATTAGAAAGCGCAATTGTTCTTCGGGTTTCATCCCTTTCGTTTTTTCATAAAACTCAGGATTAGCAACAAAACCAACTGATGTTGTTCCGTTTGAAAAAGGAATTACCCAAATCCAGGTTGTAGGTTCATGTACAACAACCATAATACGGTTAGGTTCATCGTATTTTAAACGGTCAGGATCTTTTATGTGAGAAAATAATGTTTTACGGGAAGGTAAATTACTCGGACGATCCAAATTAAATAATCTCGGGATGACGCGTCCATAGCCGCTTGCATCAACAATAAATTTTGCACTGATAGTGTCGGTACTTCCGTCCTTATTTACTACGGTTGTTGTAGAATTAGTCCCGTCGAATTTTATCGCGGTAACTGCGGTTTCAAAACAAACATCAACCCCTTGTCTTCT
>CAZRNW010000637.1:0-2340 GCA_964601535.1 uncultured Flavobacteriaceae bacterium | reverse complement strand
ACATTAAACGCAAATGTAATTGGCGGTACAAACCCTTATACTTATTTATGGAGCACAGGTTCAGCCAACACTTCAATAAGTGCGGGACAAGGTAATTATTCGGTTCTGGTTAATGATTCATTAGGATGTACCGGAAATTCAAATACAAATCTGATTGCGCCTACTGCATTAAATATTTCTTTCAGTGTAACAAATGTTTCAGTTAACGGAGGGAATGATGGCTCAGCAACCGTTACTGCAACGGGAGGAACACCGGTTTATTCTGTGACATGGACCCCAGGTAATTTAAATACATTCGCGATTGGGACCTTACCTTACGGTGTTTATACGGCCACTGTAACAGATGCAAACGGATGTAACATCGCGGGAAGTACAATTGTCAACGAACCAAGATGTTTAGGTTTCACGGCAAGTTCAACATCTACAAATGTTAATTGCAACGGTACCGCCAGTGGTTCAGCTAGCGTTAGTGTTGCCGGCGGAACTCCCGCATATACTTATACATGGAACACAACGCCTGCACAAAATACAGCTAACGCTTCAGGTTTAATTGCTGGTGTTTATTCTGTTTTAATTAAAGATGCTAATAACTGCTTTCAAACAGCTAATGTAATTATTACTGAACCGCCATTACTAATAAATGTAATGACATATACCAATGTGTTTGCAATAGGCGGCAATAACGGAGCGGCTGCGGCTAATCCTTTTGGCGGAGTTGCTCCATACAGTTATTTATGGAATACAAGTGCAACTACATCCTCAATCACTAATCTTTTTGCCGGATCTTATACAGTAAACATTACCGATAATAAAGGCTGCGTTAAGTTAGATAGTGTAAAAATTACTCAGCCTCCATGTAATAATTTAACCTTAAATGTTTTTTCAAATAATGTATTGTGTAATGGCGGTAACAACGGATCGGCTTTAGCAGTCGTGAGCGGTGCAACAGGTTCATACACCATTAGCTGGAGTACAGGTTCATTTGGCCCTTCCATTACATCTTTAAGTGCCGGAAATTATTCTGTTAATATAGTGGACTCAAAAAATTGTTTGCAGTTTGTAAATTTCTCGGTCACCCAGCCTTCCCAGTTATCAGTTGGATTAGTGCCTGTTAATGTGAGATGCGATGGCACCGGTGATGGTTCAATTAATCTTAATATTTCCGGCGGAACTTATCCTTATTCATTTTCATGGAGTAACGCTTCTACCTCAGAAGATTTAGTAAATCTTGTACCAGGCACCTACAGTGTTCAGGTATTTGATGCTAACGGTTGTTCGGCAGCGGCATCAGCTGCTATTACTGAACCAAATCCTATTGCTGTAACCTACACAACCCAGAACGTTTCTTGTATTTATGGTAATAACGGCGCCATCGGCGTAAATGTTACAGGCGGAACAACGCCTTATACATACACATGGTCAACAAGTGCCACAACACAAAGCATTAGTAATTTAAGTGCAGGCGGGTATACCGTTTTGGTGAAGGATGCCAATAATTGCAGTATTTCCCAGGCTCTTATTATTCCCATCAGTCAACCGGATTCAGTTAAAGTCGATTCTTTTATTGTCGCTTGTTCTGTTCCCGGCTCCGGACAAACTCAAATAACAGTTATACCTGTTGGTGGATTTTCCGGAACTTATCAGGTTTCATTTGATAACGGATTAACCTATCAATCACCCGGTGTTTTTACTGCAATGCTAAATAACGCATTGACTTATTCTGTAATAATTAAGGATGGAAATAATTGTTTATCGCTTAAAGCTGATACAATTACTTTAAGAAATGAGGTTAAAATTGATAGTGTTAGCTATAGCAAATGTTACGCAGTTGGCACAACCACAACTTTGGTAACCGTATATCCTTCGGGTGGAGATAATGGTCCGTATACTGTTTCATATGATAATGGAGTAACATATCAGGCAGCCGGCAATTATACCAATGCTATTTTAGTTGCCAATACATATTCAGTAATAATAAAAGATAAAAGAGGATGTGTTTCTGCTATAAAAATAATTTCACTTCCAACAGAACTCAACGCTGCCATATCAATTACATCAAATTATAATGGTCAGAACATTAGTTGTTTTGGTTTATCAAATGGTTCCGCCTTATCAACCCCAAGCGGAGGTTCCGGTATTTATACTTATACATGGAACACTGTACCGACACAAACTACGGCAGCAGCGAATAATTTAAGCGCGGGTACTTATTCAGTAATTATTAAGGATCAAAATAATTGCTCTGTGACCAAAACTATAACCTTAACTGAACCTACAGCAGTTACATCAACAGCCGTTGTTACTTCTAATTATAACGGGCAGAACATCAGTTGTTTTGGA
>CAZRNW010000636.1:1079-2346 GCA_964601535.1 uncultured Flavobacteriaceae bacterium | reverse complement strand
ACAAAAAGTAAGCTGATCTGAGCGTAGCTGATCCGAAACGATCTTCACCAAGTACACCCGACATATATATCTGAGCGTTGTTAGTATCTAGCGTAGTCGCAACTAAGCTAAAATCCGATACGCCCAAGTTCGTTGGGTTAAAATTGTTTTGACCCCCCCCAGCATTGATCTGGGAAGCGGCAGAGACAATAAAATCTCTAAGGATTAAATCCTCTGCTTGACGCATTGCGACCGCTAAACGCTCTGACACCCACGCCAAAACGCCTTCTTGGTCTTGCAGTATTCAATTTGTTACTCCACAATATATTGTGGGGGTTAGTCATTTCTGCTAACCTCTGCAATTTTATATATATTTGCAGAGCGGACTATCGCTTGCACTTAAAAAGTGCCCCTCGAGTTTAGTCTCTCAGGCTGTACATTTATTATCTTTTTTGTTATAAATTATCGTACAATAATTAATAAAAGGTATTACATGTCTGCACGAAGTCAATATATCAAAAAAGAATACACGGAAACTCAAATTGCATATCTTGCTGGAATTATGGACGGTGAAGGAACTTTCTTCATCGGCGATTACAGCAAAAACAGGAAAAACGGTGACAAACATTTTCAAGTTGTTATTAAAGTTACCTCTTCTGACAAAATCTTGATTGATTGGATTTTGAACATTTTTGGAGGTACTTACGCTTTTTATCCTGCTTCTAAAGTTAGTAAAAAATCTCGGCGTGACGTGCACATTTGGCAAGCCACAGGAGATAGATTGCAACATGTATGCGAACTTATGATTCCATATCTTACAATAAAAAAACGACAAGCAGAAATTCTTGTTGAAATGAGAAAAACATATCAAAATCAAATGAATGTAAAAGGTCTTCAATGCGCTCAACGCATACCTTCTGATGTTCTTAATCATCGTCAACAACTTCTTAAAGATCTCCGTTCTCTTCATATAAGATTGTAATAAACACTTGCCCCTTGTTGCCCTTTCACCATGTGATAAGGGTTTTCAAGTCAATTATCGAAGGTTTATACCAGGCATAACTGCTTTTTTTTACCTGGTAGTTGATGATACAACCTGTCTTTAATCATCAACTTATACGGCACAGGTTATGCTGCAATTAATTCAGCATTGTATTTACCGTAAAACGCCATCTGAGCGTCTATGATATCTCTCTGAGGCACTTGGGCTGGAGGATCGACGCCTTGATTTCCAAGTTGCACCGTTGGAGGTGTTAAGGCTCTAGGACGCATAAATCTGCAAGTAGTA
>CAZRNW010000636.1:0-1069 GCA_964601535.1 uncultured Flavobacteriaceae bacterium | reverse complement strand
CGCCGTTGGCTGGCATTGATACTTTATCCGCTACAGTGATGTAGTTAAACATCGGGGTAGGCGTATAGAGCATCGCTGGCGCAAGCGATTGCAAGATCATGGGGCCCAGATTTCCTGTCGTAGTAATGGACATAAAAACCTGTTGTGGTTATTATTGTAACTTATAGTATTCTGATCGGTAGACGAAACCTATTACGTCTGTATTCAGCAATACTGTGAAAGTTGCGAGCCTTTCATTACGCGACATGCATTTACGTTGCAAAAACGAATTTCCATAACGTAGGAATGACGAAATTTTATTTTAACAAGCAAAAGATTTTATGCAAGAATTTGTAAACAAAAAATTTAATAAGTGGACTGTAATTTCTTACCTTGGAAAATTAAATACTTTAAGACATTGGTATGAAGTCGTTTGTGAATGCGGTAATAAATCTAAAGTAGAGCGTTCAATTTTATTAAGTGGTAAATCAACTCAATGCAAATCTTGCGCAAGAAAACTGCATACTAAAGGAAAAAATAATCCAGCACATAAACATGGATATTCAAGCAAATCGCATCCACAATTTCACATGCATTATATTTGGTCTAGCATCAAACAGCGTTGTAATAACCCCAAAGTTAAAAATTACCATAGATATGGGGGTAGAGGAATAAAAATGTGTCTTGAATGGGAATCTAGTTTTGAAACTTTTGTCAGTGATATGGGGATAAGACCTAAAGGATGCTCTATAGATCGTATTGATAATAATTTAGGATATTATAAAGAAAACTGCCGTTGGGTTACAAAAGAAGAAAATTCAAACAATACAAGTAAAAATGTGAATTACACATATAACAATGTAACATTATCGGAAAGTCAGTGGGCTAAAAAATTACTTTTAACACGAAACAAATTTATGTACTGGGTAAGAAAAAAAGGTATTGAGTGGGTTATTGAAAATATTGAAACATTAAAAAAAATAAAGAAAGGAATGGCAGATTTAGATTATCATGCTTTGGGCTTGAATCTTCCTTCAAAAAGAGATAGAAAAATTTAGATTTACTCCAGAATAGCTGAGTTGGTAGAGCA
>CAZRNW010000635.1:0-2370 GCA_964601535.1 uncultured Flavobacteriaceae bacterium | reverse complement strand
TAACATGGACGCGGCTGTTGAAGTTGCACGCCAGTTAAAGTTGCGCGATATGGGCGGAATTATTGTGGTTGATTTTATCGACATGCACAATCAGGAAAACCGCAAATTACTTTTTGACAAGCTGAAGGAAGAAATGAAAACCGACCGCGCAAAACACAATATTTTGCCGCCAAGTAAATTCGGTTTAATTCAGATTACACGTCAAAGATTACGTCCGGAAGTTAATGTTGAGGTTTTAGAAACTTGTCCAAGCTGCAACGGCACCGGAAAAATACAACCAAGTTTATTATTTGTCGACCAAATTGAAAATACGCTGCGTTTTATTGCAAAAGAGCAAAATCAGAAAGAATTAACGCTGAATCTTCATCCTTATATTGAGGCTTTTATTACCAAAGGAACTTTCTTTAAAAAGAGTTTACTCAAAAAATGGAAGAGCACTCACGGTGTAAAACTAAGAGTTCAGGCTCAGGCCAGTTACGGCTTTATGGAATACAAATTCCTGAGTAAAGACGGTGATGAGATTGTGATTTAAGTTACGAGGTACGATTGACGAAGTACGAATAATAAGAATAATTTTTGTTTAGAGCCCCGAAGAGATTTGGGGTTTTATGTTTCTTTCTAAATCTTATATTATTCGATAAAATAATTCTTTTTCCATTTCGGCAAAACAGTAACAGTAGTATTTTGACCACCTGGTCCATTAACACTATTTACAAACAGGCCAATATTATAAACTCCCGCCTTGGAAAAGAGGATGGAAACAGAAGAAACACCAGAGCCTGTAAATGAAGATGGAGTAAGAAAGAAGTTAGTTGAAGGACTACTTACGCTCCATGTAAATCCCCAAGTTTGGGATGAAGTCGCTGTAATATTTAAGGTATTACCTTCCATTATGGTAACAAAGGCTGGCAAAGTCCATGTGGAGTTGGTGCCACCAAGTACCATTTTACCTTGAGAATATGAACTATTGCTAATAAGCAACACGAGTAAACCAAAAATTATTTTTTTCATCTGCTTTTCGATTAGATTAAAGGTATAACATTTTTTTAAAGAAACAAGGCTATTGTTAAACTTCCTTAAAGCCGGATTTCCCTCTTTATAGGGCTATCTTTTAACGTTTCGATTCACTAAATTTGTGTAAAGGGTGCTTATTGCGCATCTCTATAGAAATGACAGGTTCTCAAAACAACATACTCATTAATAAGCTTGACGAATTCATCCGCAAGTATTATAAGAACCAATTGATAAAAGGGGTTTTGTATTCGAGCGGTTTATTAGTCTCTGCTTTTTTGGCGGTGGTGTTGTTGGAATATCTTGGGGAATTTAACACCACCATCAGAAGCATTTTGTTTTATTCGTTTTTAGGATTGAGCGGATTTGTATTGGTAAAATACATTGCTATCCCTTTATTGAAACTCAGGCGTTTCGGGAAAATAATTTCTTACGAAGAAGCAGCGGGCATTATTGGTTTGCATTTCGGAAATGTGCAGGATAAATTATTAAACGTGCTGCAATTGCAAAACGAAAAAGCTCTTTATGGCTCCGATGAATTATTACTGGCGGGTATCAATCAAAAAATAAACGAATTAAAACCAGTGCCATTTGCCTCCGCGATTAATATTGCAGATAATAAAAAATATTTAAAGTACACTTTGCCACCTTTGTTCTTAACGATGGGTATCGCTATCATCTGGCCGAATATTATTTCTAAAAGCACCTCGCGCTTGGTACATCATCAAACTTATTTTGCAAGTGAAGCCCCTTTTACTTTTAATATTCAGAACTCCGAATTAAAAACCATGCAGCAACAGGATTTTATGTTGCAGGTAAAATTAAACGGCAGCGAAATCCCGAATGAATTATTTATTAAAACGCCTACAGGCGAATTTAAATTAGAAAAAGAAAACAACATCTCTTTTAATTACACTTTCAAAAATGTTCAAAGCACAACCGATTTTGTTTTAAGCGGTGCCGGTTATGATTCTAAAGAATACAAACTGGAAGTAATGCCTAAACCATCGCTGATGCAATTCAGCGTAAAGCTAAAATATCCGGCGTACCTCAACCGCAAAGATGAAACCATTACGAATAGCGGCGATTTACAAATTCCGCAAGGCACAAAAGTAACCTGGGATTTCAATACCAAAAACACCAATAATTTATTTTTAGGTTTCAGTGATACGACTTTTAATTTAAATGAATCTGCTAAAGATAAATTCACCTTCAGCAAAATGCTGGTGCAGAGTACAGTTTATTATGTGAAGACAAAAAATCAATTCGTGTCTACTTACGGCGATTCGGTTAACTATGGTATTAATGTTCTGATGGATCAGGTTCCTTACATTGATGTGAGCGAAAAAGCAGACTCAA
>CAZRNW010000634.1:0-2373 GCA_964601535.1 uncultured Flavobacteriaceae bacterium | reverse complement strand
ATCTTCTAATTTATAATCAGCTTTGCCAAAACATTTAAAAGATGAAAAAAACACTTTTCACAGTAGTTGTTTTACTATTGGTAGTTATTGGATGCAAGAAAATAATGCCACCAAGTCCAAAGGATGATGAATTATTGGATGGGCCTGTGGAGGGTTTAACAACCGCAGAGACTCAGCAATTCCTAAAAGGAGATGTTGCTTTCAATGATGATATTTTTACACCTCAAAATGGACTCGGACCAATTTTCGTTGCCAATTCATGTGGCTCTTGCCATGCAGGAGATGGTAAAGGACATCCTTTCACAACCTTAACTCGATTCGGACAAGTAGATAGTACAGGAAATCAATGGCTTTCTTTTGGCGCACCGCAATTACAGAATAGAGCTATTCCCGGTTACACACCTGAAGCTTTACCAAGCGGTGTAGGTTTTTCTAAAATACTTCCACCTGCAAATACCGGATTGGGATTTTTAGATGCTGTTTCTGATGCAGATTTGATTGCCATATCTGATCCTACAGATGCTAATGCTGATGGAATTTCAGGTATTCCAAATTGGGTAAATGTTCCGTCTTATTGCCAATTAAGAGCAAATGCAATTTCCCAAGGAGGAAAATATATCGGAAGGTTTGGAAAAAAGGGAGCTGCTTACGACCTACTGCAACAAACAGCAAACGCCTATAATCAAGATATGGGCATAAACACTTCATTTGAACCGTATGATACTTATTCAAAATTAGAAGTTGATCCGGAAGTAACAAATAATACGGTGCATGATGTTGTATTCTATTTAAAAACCTTAAAAGTGCCAATCCAAAGAAATCAAAACGATGGCGATGTTCAAGCGGGAAAACAACTATTCATTTCGGTAGGATGTAATAAATGCCACAAAGAAGAATTGAAAACAGGAGCATCGCCAATCGCAGCTCTTTCAAATAAAATATTCTTTCCGTACACCGATTTACTTTTGCACAATATGGGTAGTGGTTTGGATGATAATTACACGGAGGGCTCTGCTAAAACTTATGAGTGGAAAACACCTGCCTTATGGGGTTTGGGCTTATCCAAAAATTCTCAAGGTGGAAATTATTTTTTAATGCATGACGGACGGGCAACATCAATAGAACAAGCAATTTTATTACATGGTGGTGAAGGGCAACAAAGCAACACCAACTATCAAAACTTATCTGAAAGCGATAAACAAAAATTAATCAAATTTTTAGAAAGCCTGTAATGGAAAGAAGAGACTTTATTAAATCGGCTTGTTTAACCTGTGCAGGTAGCATTGGAGCATCATGGTTGCTTCAGGCATGTACCCCACAAAAATACATTACCAACGTAGGCATTAAGGAGAATAAACTTGTAATTAAAAAGTCAGAGTTTACGGTTATAAAAAAGGAAAAAACTATTCAGCAAAAATTTATTTTAATTAAACCGGAGACAATGCAGTTTCCTATTGCTCTTTACAAATTAAACGATAATGAATACAAAGGACTTTATTTACAATGTACGCATCAAGGCTGTGAACTTTCTCCGCATGAAACCATGATGGTGTGTCCTTGTCATGGCGCAGAGTTTAATCCAAAAGGAGAAGTAACAACTGGGCCTGCTGAAACTAACTTAAAATCATTTATTACCTCAACAGATCATGAAAACATTTATATCCAACTTTAAACTAATGAAGCATTTATTTATCCTTACAATTCTGTTTTTTTCTACTCATTATTCTTTTTCACAAATAGATACGAGTAAAGTAAAAAGAACTCCAACTGATACATCAAAAATGCAATTGAATTTAGATGCAGTTTATAATCGTCCTTTCTTACAATACGGTAAAATACCTGTTGCTATTGGAGGTTATGCAGAAGCAAACACACAATATGCAGTTACAGATGGAGTAACAGAAGGTTTTTCATTCCAAATGAGAAGGATGACTTTGTTTTTGTCATCCTCAATCCATCGCAAAATTAAGTTCCTAACAGAGATTGAGTTCGAAGATGGGACAAAAGAAATCAATATAGAATTTGCAGCCTTAGATTTTCAATTCCATCATTTGCTGAATTTTAGAGGAGGAATAATTATGAATCCAATTGGAGCATTTAATCAAAACCACGATGGTCCACGTTGGGAATTTATTGATAGACCAATCTCTGCAACCCAAATGTTACCATCAACCTTCAGTAATGTTGGCTTTGGTTTTTATGGCAAAATTTATAAACCGAATACAGTGTGGGCTTATGAATTGTATTTAACTAATGGCTTAAACGACAACATCATTGGTAATGCAGAGAATAAAACATTCCTTCCTGCTGCAAAATTAAACCCTGATAGATTTGAAGAGAGTTTTAATGGCGAGCCATTAACAAGCGCAAAGA
>CAZRNW010000633.1:0-2377 GCA_964601535.1 uncultured Flavobacteriaceae bacterium | reverse complement strand
ATATAACATGCCTTTACACGACTTCTTCATCATATACACATGGGATACATCATGCCATACAGTATTGCTACTCCATTACTTTCCTATCTGACCATTTTATTCATTATTATATCTAACTATCGCAACATTGCGCTATGATTATTATCAACTCGCTTAATGGAGTTACTTTAATCTATTAAATATATTGCACGATTTCGATTCGCTGTGCTTATCAATTCTAGGGTTTTCGGAAAGTCTCTCAAACCCTCGTCCTACTTTCGCTTCCGATGATGAGGGTAAATTCAATAAATAATAAATCTGCCTGTTTACGGCAATGCCCGCCAATTAATGACTCATAACGGTTGTGAGATTAGGGGCTATTAGAGTATGCACTATTTGTTTGAAACATCCAAATCTATTAGGCTTTATCTGCCTGAGCGGATAACTATTGCCCAATTCAGGAGGTGTTCCGAAATAGTGTACGTAATTTTCAATTGAAATAAAATGCTAAGTAATAATAACGAAAATATAGACTGGACAAGGAATTCAGACATAACGATAGATGAAGTAAAATCTACTGAAGGCTTAACCCATTTGACCGATGAGCAAGCTGCTGAAGTAGTAGAATTTATAAAAACCTATTCTATGCTGATGCACAACCTCTATAAAAAACAAATAGAGGATGAACAAAATAAAAGTGAAAATCAAAAAATCATTTCAATGAATAATTACGAACCAATAAAAAATGCGGCATGAAAGAATTAGTTGTCTTCGATCAATTTGCAAAAGGGAAATCGAAAGCCTTAAAACGAACAAACAATTGTGTTATTTACACAAGGGTTTCAAGTAAGGAACAGGAGCAAGGGTATAGTTTAGAAACCCAACGTAAAGCTTGTGAAGAATATGCGCGAAAAAATAGTTACACCATGATGGGGCAATTTGGTGGAACGTATGAAAGTGCAAAAACAGATGAGCGAAAAGAATTTAATCGAATGCTGTCTTTTGTAAAACGATGCAAAGAAAAAGTTACTTATATAATTGTTTATAGTGTAGATAGATTTTCGCGATCTGGAGCAAATGCAATTTATATAAAAGACCAGTTAAGAAATGAAGGTATTTATTTGGTTGCTGTAACTCAACCGGGAGATGCTTCTACTTCAAGTGGAGACTTTCAACAAAACATTCAAATTATTTTTTCGCAATATGATAACCAACTCCGAAAAGAAAAATGTATGGCAGGAGTAAAAGAAGCATTATCAAGAGGAGAGTGGTGTCATAAAGCCCCATACGGTTATGATGAAATAGTTGTAAATGGGAAACGTAAAATTGTAATCAATGAAAAAGGTAAACTTTTACAGAAAGCTTTTTACTGGAAAGCCAACGAACGTATAACCCATACATTAATTTCAGAACGTCTTGCTGAAAGAGGATTGATATTGGATGAGAAACGGTTGTCGGGGTATTTTAGGAATCCATTTTATTGTGGATTGATGGCACATTCTGCTTTAGGGGGAAGTGTAGTAGAAGGAAACCACGAAAAAATGATCCCAAGGGAAATTTTCTTAAAAGTAAATGATATCCTAAGTGCAAATAAGCATGGTTATTCTTGTCACGAAGAGAACGAAATCATCCCACTAAAGGGTTTCTTAAAATGTGGGCATTGTGGCGAACCGATGAGGGGATATATTGTAAAAGCCAAGGATATCCCTTATTACAAATGCAACATGAAAGGTTGCTGTAATAATAAAAGTGCTAGGGAATTACATAGCATTTTTGAGTCTGGATTGGAATATCTTACCTTAGCCGGAAATGAGGGGATAAAATCGCTTTTAATCAAACAAGTGGCTTCAACCTATAATAGCGCCAATAAGGAGAAAGAAGGCGACAAAGAGGCTATAAAACGTCAAATAGTTGAAGTAAATAAGAAACTTGAAAGGTTGGAGGAAAGGCTGATATTGGAGGAGATAAACTTCGAACTTTACACCAAATATTCAGAGAAGTTTAAGCTCGAAAGGTTAGAAATGGAGAAGGGTTTGCTGAAAACCCCAAAAAGGGTGTCGAACCTTCAGGATTGTGTAAAAAAAGCCCTTGAATTTTGCTCGAAACTCCCGACAGTGTGGCGATTGCTGCCATATAAGGATAAGCAAATTTTTCAAAATTTGCTATTTCCAGAGGGAATTTGCTATAACAAGAAAAAGGGGGAGTGTCGAACCACAAAAATAAATTCGGTGTTCCTCTACGTTGCCCAACTGGCGAAGGATGTAGCGGAAATAAAAAAGGGGATGTCAAAATTAATCTTTGACATCCCCCACTTGGTGGGCCAAAATGGGATCGAAAAAAGCACCCACAGATTATGAGTATGTTTCTCTAACCGAATGAGATATGGGCCCTATTAAGA
>CAZRNW010000632.1:0-2383 GCA_964601535.1 uncultured Flavobacteriaceae bacterium | reverse complement strand
ATTATCATAATAAATAATAATTGCCGCACAACAGACTGTAGTAAAGTTGCATGGCAATGTTCCGGAACGCGGAATTATGTTTTTAAATTGCTGATAACTGTTCGTATCGTAAGTTGTCATTCGAGAACTCAACATTCATAACTTAAGAGCGTCGGTGGTTTCAACGTCAGTTTGAGTGGCTGGTTTGTCGCCAGATATTAGTGCGCGATCAACCGCGTACGGCTGCCTGAATAGCAGCAACGTCAATCTTTTGCATTGGCATCATGGCATTAAATGCACGCTTAGCCACATCACCGCCTTGGGCCATTGCTTCTGTCAAAACACGCGGAGTGATTTGCCAACTGATACCCCATTTGTCCTTACACCAGCCGCACTGGCTTTCTTGTCCACCATTATTGACGATAGCGTTCCAATATCGATCGGTTTCATCTTGATCTTCAGTGGAGATTTGAAAAGAGAACGCTTCGCTGTGTTTGAAGTGTGGGCCCCCATTCAGTCCGATGCATGGAATGCCGGCAACAACAAACTCTATTGTTAAGACATCGCCTGCCTTGCCATCAGGGTAATCCGATGGCGCTTTATAAATTGCGCCAAGACTGCTTTGGGGGAAAAGGGTTGTATAGAAACGGGCAGCCTCCTCTGCGTTGCGTTCATACCAAAGGCAGATCGTATTTTTATTCATGGGAATCTCCTCTATTGAAATGCCGATGAGCGTACCTTCTGGCGCCTAACGGACTGGAACTGAGCTGCGTGGCAATTTATCCGCCATCTTTTTGGCGGACGTTCCAGCGCGTTTTTTGCGTCCCGACGCTTTTTGTCGGGACGCGCCGCGATTGTTTTTTAAATTAAAATTGCTGTTTCGTAACGTATGTTGAGTTTAGATGTCACGTCACTTAAAACTTAAGAACGAAAGCGGTTGCCAGGTCAACTTGAACGAATGGTAAGCCACTATATTAGGATATTTATTTTATTTTGTGCAATTGAATTTCATAGCGACTTGAACCAGATTCTTGAACAAAAGTGATGGAATCACTCGACTTTTGGGAATTAAATGTTCCCATTAATGACCAGGCAGGATATAATGCAAATTGTAATTCCCTTCCCGGATTGAATAAGTAACTCCCATCGGATATTTTAAATATCCCTTTATCAGAAATGCTAGCAGTAGAAGGCGATTGAATTTGACCGGTTTGTTCATAACTGCTATCTCCAAAAACAAAAGTAACCGTTCCTTTTTGAACATATGAATCAATAGTAACAGTGAAATTACCTGAATATCTGCCGTTAATTTCTGGTACCGTAGGATTACTTTCTTCCTTGCACCCACAAATAAGCATCATTGCCATTACTAGAATGATTCTAACGATTGTTTTCATATTACCTCCTTTATACTGGCTAACGGACCGGAACTACGCCGCGTTGTAACGTTCCAGCAGACCGAAACTGTTTTTAAAGTATAAATGCTGTTTCGTAACGTAAGTTGAGTTTAGAATTCTCGACACTTGAATGAATGAGCGCCCGCAGTTACAACGACGGCTTGAGCGGCTGGTTAGGCACCATTTAACCATGAAATTGCTTCATCTCGTGTTGATGCAAATCTGAATTGCTTACCCTTATTTGCTTCATGAATAAAATCCTGAAACGGCTTAGAATATTTTAATGTATCCGGAATTACTACCGCCATTCTTATTCCATAGACTGCAAGTCGATGTACCATCGTTCCGGTTAAGCGGTTACTAAGGTCAAAAAACTCAGGGCTCAATGAATCAATGTCTATTAATAGTTTGGTATGCCCATTTTCAATGCAGCTGTCTACAATGAATGTTGGATTAAATGGATCTTTATTTGTGTTTATATATTCGAAGTATGTGTTCATGATCGATTTGAACTGCCCATCAATGGTGCAAAACGGATGGCGGTTAAGCTGCGTTGTACCGTTTTAACAAACCGTGATTTTGTTGAAATTTATTCATTTCATACCGTGTTGGAAGTTGTCAGTTGAATTCACAACGCCGGGTAAAAGCGCTCCGGGGTAATCAAAGCCTGTCCTGTGCGAGTCCGTTTTCCGGGCGAGTCGAAAGATCAATATGTTCAAATGGTATCCCTTCGGGAACCGACTGGTTACATGGCATTTTAATTATCTAAGCAGCACCATTTTTTTAGTAAATGTGGAATTCGCACCTTGCAGACGATAGAAATAAACACCGCTTGGAATATTATTGGCATCCCATATTCTGGAATGAATTCCTGATTCAAGTTTGCCTGAAATAAGTGTTGCAATCGTACGACCTAAGATATCATATATTTTTAGTGAAACATTCGTAGCACCCGGAATATTAAATTTGATAGTTGTACTAGGATTAAAGGGGTTTGGATAGTTTTG
>CAZRNW010000631.1:0-2383 GCA_964601535.1 uncultured Flavobacteriaceae bacterium | reverse complement strand
GTTTCAGATAAAATCCACAGCCAATCGTTATGTGGCCGCTGAAAAGTAAAATTCAAATCCTCTGCCCGCCAAATTCCCTTTAATGTTGCATCCGGAAAATAAATTTGCCAGTTGCCCATACCAACTCCAATAACAGGATGTTTTTTAATCATGTCATAAGTTTTTTGGAAAAGTGTTAAACGCTCGTTGTCTAACTCCTTGGCTTTTTCTTCCGGACTTGAATTGTTGGTGATTGCGCTGTTATGACTTAACCCTCTCTCAATTCCGGTCGGGACAATCACCGCAAAAAACAAGTTGGCAAGGAGCACACAAATTACCAAAGACAAATAAAAATTTAATTTCAGTTTTATTTTCTTTGTGATAAGGAGGAAAGTAAAAATTAAAACAGCGAGCGCTAAGCCAATCCATACCGCTTTTGTTTTTATAACTATTATTGCTAAAAGTGTTAAAGCAATGGCCACCAAGGAAAGGAAACGCCAGAATCCTTTAAGCTCAATTGCCGCGAGAATCAGGAAAAATAAATTCAGAAAGAAAAAACTAGCGAAGAGATTTTTATGTCCGTTAATAGCGGTGATGGCATAAAGCGCTTCTTTGTCCACCACTTTTATTTTTGTGTATTGATAAAAAGCAAATCCAAAAACGATAAGACAAAAAGAAATTGAAATTTTTAAAAGGGTGGTCTTGAAAAATCCGGCATCTTTTTTCAAACAAAAATAAGTCAAGGCAAAAGCCGTAAATGCTAAAACTGTTTTCGTACTTTCAAAAAACGCTTCACTTTTGGTGTTGCTCCAAAAAATACTCAGCACACAAAATAAAGTAAACAAAAAGTAAGCAGCAGTAATAATATCGGCCTCAATGTTTAATTTTAATTTTGCCCTGTACAATAATAACAGAGCGATTACTGAGAAAACAGAGAAGCTGATAAATCGCGGTGTTAAAGTAGGATCAAGAATCTGATTTGAAAAAATAAGCGCGCTGCAAACAATACCAGATAGAAACACTTTTGAAACGGTATTGTTCTTTTCCATTTTTAAGGGCATAAAATAAGCCAACCTTTTTCAAGATTGGCTTATTAATTAATTTGTTTTTTTATTCGAGAACGATAATCTTTATTCTGGTTTCGTTACCTTTTACAAAATAAATTCCAGGTGACAGGTTGCTTATTGTTATTTTTTCTTCTGCTTTCAATTCTATTTCGCGGATAAGTTGACCGAGCTCGTTCATGATTTTTACAGTTTCATCCTTACCTGAACTTAAATTAAATTGCCCAGCACTTGGATTCGGATAAACACTTAAGCCTTTTGTTTCTGTAATTACAGGATTGTTAACACCAACACAACCGATGTAAACAGTGACTAGTGCATAACCATTACAGCCAGAAGACGAAGCTCCTGTTATTGTGTAAGTGGTTTGTATAGTTGGTGTAACTGCAACAGATGATCCGCAGGCAACACCATTGATTGAATAAGAAGAAACACTTCCTGAAAAAGTCAAAGCAACAGATTGTCCCATACAAGCCATAGGAGGAGTTGCACTGACAGAGACACTTGGCCCCAGATTTACAATAACAACAGCATTCTTAATATCAGTACAACCAAAGCTATTGCTTCCAATTATTGTGTACATTGTTGTTGAGAGAGGATTGAATGGGGTTCCAATTGGCGCAAATGGGCTAACAGTATAAGATGCAGCACCGCTAACATTTAATGTTGTAGGATCACCCTGGCAAATTACCGAGTTTGTGAAAGCTGCACTGACAGTTGGGTTAGCTATTGGCGTAATCGTTATTGTTCCCGTTCCAATACATCCGCCATTCGATGCTGTTACAGTATAATTTGTAACAGTAGTGGGACTTGCACTAACAAATTGTCCAACGGTTGTACTTAATCCTGTTGGCGGAGACCAATTATAAGAAATGGTTGGGCTTGCCGACATCATAGTTGAACTTGCCATAATGTTTGTTGAGGAGCCCTGACAAAAACTTGTCGCACCTGAGAACGTAACATTCGGTGTTTCGAAAACATTAACTACAAAAGTTACGGGCGAACCTGTACCCGAGCCATTTGTTGCATAACAAATAACCGTATAACTTCCGTTTGGCGTTGGAAAACTAATTGACGTTGTAGAGTTGCTTGGCGTTGCAATTGTTACACCTGCAGATGGCAATACTGTCCATGAATAGGAAGTAGGCGAATTAGAAGCGCTTGCTGAATAAACCGGCGCCGAAGAAGGCGGCGAACAAACAACAGATGCCCCTGTAATAGGATTCATAACCGGTGCCTGAGCCTGAAGCCCACCGATTAAAAAAATACTAAAAAATAAAATGAGAGAGTAGATTTTTACCATGCAATACGTTTAAAATTGAAGTATAAATGTACAAAAA
>CAZRNW010000630.1:0-2402 GCA_964601535.1 uncultured Flavobacteriaceae bacterium | reverse complement strand
CATTGAAAACAAAACAACAATCTTATTTAATCAGGCGGATATTTTAAATCCTGAAACAGGATACATTTTGGATACTTATGATATAATCGTCAGCAATCCTCCATACATTGCAAAAACAGAAGCCAATCAAATGCACGTAAGAGTCAAAAACAATGAACCTGCCATTGCTTTGTTTGTCGATAATAATGATGCCACTGTTTTTTATAAACGGATTATTGAATTGTGTAAACAACATTTGAATCCCGGCGGTGAACTTTATTTTGAATTGAACCCCTTGTTTGCAAATGATGTTAAGGATTCAGCACAAAAGAGTAATTTATTTAAGGAAGTTAATTTACTAAAAGATATGTCGGGCAATGTCCGTTTTTTAAAAGCTGTTAAACATGAATAGGACTTTATTTTTAATATTTCTCTTTGGTTTTTTAAATTTAAAATCACAAATTAAAGTGGAATCGCATCCTGATACGCCGCCTGTTAATATAGGAGGTAAAGTACAATTAGACCATGTTATTTACACGCAGTTGTATGTACCGCCTAAATTAATTTGGGTGGATGATAAGTTAGTAACGATTTATTTTACAGTCACAAAAGAAGGTAAAGCGATTGATCCTTTTTTTAAAGATGATTACGATACTTATTACCAAACCGAAAGCAAACGCATACTTAATTTTTTATTATTTGAACCCGGGAAAATCGGCGGCGTAAATGTAGATTCTTACGGTGCTATAACAATGGTTTTTAATGGAGAGAAGTATAAAGAGAGTTTAAAGGAACGTAAAAAATTGAAAAGCATTTTAACCAATCCGCAGGACAGCACTTTTATTATTTATGAAGTAGCAGATAAGTCGCCGGAGTATTGGAAAGGTGATGATGAACTTGCTGCTTATATTTTAGACAATCTGGATTATCCGAGCGTTGCTAAAACACAAAACATTGAAGGCACTGTTCAACTTACCTTCGTTATAGAAACTAATGGTTTTATAAGCAATATAAAAGCTGTTAAAGGCGTAAATGGCGGCTGTACAGAAGAAGCACTTAGGGTAATAAAGAATACGAAATGGAAACCCGCCATTAAAAATGGGAAATTTGTGAGATACAAAATGATATACCCGATAACATTTAATCTGAAAAACATCAACAAAGATGCTTCGAATGGACAGCAATAGAAGTACGAATTACGATTGACGATGTTCGAATGAAAAGATAAAGTGCAGATTTGACTAAACTCTCTAAAAAAATTCCTAATTCCAATTTGTCAGATTTTTTTCTCGTCAATCGTACTTCCTTAATCTTCTTCATAAAAATCTATAATCAACCCATCGAGCGGACTAATTGAAACAATACGGCGCTCTTCACCAAAATTAAAAACGACTGAGTCGCTCAGATAATTTCCATCCTGTTTTGTTAATTGAACTGAGGTTAATTTTTTCCCAATTACATCGGTCCACATTTTGGTACCGGAAGCATTCACGCCGTAAATTTTTATTTTGCCGCCATGTTCTTTTTCGATTTCTTTTTTCTCAGCCGTATAATCGTAATTAATAGCTTCCATTCCGTTGGCATCCGCATTGCTGCATAAAGAAAGGCGGTAATTATCTGTAAACAGGATTTCGAAAACATCTATCAGCTCCACTACTTCGTCTTTGTTAATGGAATTCTGCCACAAATAACACAAAACGGCTTTCACTTCTTTTCCTTCGGAGGCGATCAGCTTTTTTAAGGATTCAGGATCGAAATAGGTTTTTTCCTCTTGTTGCTTCATTACGTAAAATTAATGAAAATATTGCGATTCTCTCTTAAACCCATTACCCATTTAGGCGTCTAACTCAATAAAATTGTATATTTGATTAAGCTTATGAAATTACCTTTACAATACCTTTTCACTTTCCTGTTTGCTGCTGCCTTTTTTAGCAGCTGTATCAATTACAAGCACGGAATTACCGATGAAGTGATACTCAAAGACCAAAACTCCCAGACAGGCACCATTATTGCCAGCGATTCTGATAAAATAAAATTGAGGAGAATTGATGAATCCGTGAATGTTATCAAATGGGATGATATTGATACTATTGTAGGCAAAAGATTTAAAACTGTTTTTGCCGGTGCTAATTTCGGTTACCACAATATCCCCTACTTTTCGGTTTTCAGAAATGAAGCCATGAGCGGAAATACAGCCGGTTTTCAATTTAAGATTGGTTATGCACTTCGCGGAAATAACCTCTTTTATTTTACACAGCTTTTTTCGCCGGCCACCCCCTACAGCATTACTAAAACAGGACTGGGCTATCAACGCTATTTAGGAACAACGACCTATTTGAAAAAGCGTGCGTTTTTTGTTGGCGGTGAATTTAATTTGATGAATGTAAAAAACTGGGATGAGATTGTGGCTTTGGTGGCTGAGG
>CAZRNW010000629.1:0-2417 GCA_964601535.1 uncultured Flavobacteriaceae bacterium | reverse complement strand
ACGTTTAGCTGCTTTTTTACGGGTTGCTTTTATAACGCGTTTAGGCGCAGTACTTTTGGAAGTCGCTTTTTTAAATATTGGCTTTTTTACAGTAGCTTTTTTTGCAGGTTTCTCTATTGCAACAACTTTTGAAGTTTTAGCTTTTGCTGTTTTAGCTTTTGGTTCTGCTTTATCTTTTTTAGCTCCGAATTTTTTAGCTTTTGAAGCAGCATTTGCAATTACCTGTTCATAGGCATCCATGCCCCCAATAATTTCAATAATATTTGCGAAAGTTAATTTCGCTGGTTCTTTATCTTTCGGAATCCTGAAAAAATCCTTACCCAAGGTAATGCATGGTCCCCAACGACCGTGCTGTACTTTTAATTCAGGATTTTCAGGGAAGGTCTTAATAATTTTTGCTAAATCTTTTTCGCGTTTTGCCTTTATTAATTCAATGCAGCGCTCACCATTTACAGTATAAGGATCGTCTTCTTTTGTTAAGGAAGTAAATTTAGAATCGTGAACTACATAAGGACCAAATCTTCCGATTCCCACTTTCATTTCCTTGCCTTCAAATTCACCAACAATGCGCGGCATTTTAAATAATAAAAGAGCTTGTTCAAGCGTAATGGTTTCCATACGCTGGTCTTTTCTTAATGCTGCAAACTGTGCTTTCGTTCCTTTTTCTTCGTTGGTTTCTCCAATTTGTGCAAGCGGACCAAAACGGCCGATACGTACAATAACTTTTTTCTTGCTTACAGGATCAACACCTAATTCGCGTTCGCCGCTTTGGCGTTCGCTGTTTTCGGTGGTTTTTTCAACTGTTTTATGGAAGGGTTTGTAAAAATCTTTCAGCATTTTAGTCCAATCTAATTTGCCTTCAGCAATTTCATCAAACTCCTCTTCAACTTTAGCAGTAAAATGGAAATCTAAAATAACAGGGAAATATTGTAAAAGAAAATCATTTACAACCATACCTATATCAGTAGGGAATAATTTTGATTTTTCTGCGCCTGTATTTTCTGTTTTTGTTTCCTGTTTAATGTTCGTTCCTGTTAAAGTTAACACCGAATAATTTCTTGGCGTTCCTTCGCGGTCGGTTTTCTCAACGTAATTACGTTTTTGTACAGTAGAAATAGTTGGCGCATAAGTACTCGGGCGGCCAATACCTAATTCTTCTAATTTTTTTACGAGACTCGCTTCAGTATAACGCGGCGGGTGATGTGTGAAACGCTGTTGTGCTATAATTTCTTTGCTTTGTAATTTATCTCCAACTTTTAAGGGCGGTAACATAGCTGAGTTTTCATCTTCATTCTCTTCCTCGTCATCATCTTTACCTTCCATGTAAACTTTTAAGAAACCGTCGAACTTTAAAACTTCACCTTGTGCAACAAAAGTTTCTGATGTTGTGGAAATTGTAATTTTTGCTGTGGTTTTCTCTAATTCTGCATCACTCATTTGTGAGGCGATGGTGCGTTTCCAGATTAAATCGTATAGCTTAACTTCTTTCGCATCACCATCAACTTCTGTTACATTAATATAGGTAGGACGAATCGCCTCGTGAGCCTCTTGCGCACCCTTACTTTTTGTTTTGAAAGTACGGGGCTGGTAATATTTTTTTCCGTAGTTCTTATTAATCGCTTCGTTAGCCTGATTGATTGCGGTTTCCGATAAATTAACACTGTCGGTACGCATATATGTAATCTTTCCTGCTTCGTATAAACGTTGCGCCAACATCATGGTTTGTGAAACCGAGAAACCTAATTTACGCGCAGCTTCTTGTTGTAAAGTTGATGTTGTGAACGGTGCAGAAGGAGAACGTTTAGCAGGTTTTGTTTCTAAATTACCAATAGAATAATTAGCAGTTTTACATTTCTCTAAAAACTTTTGTGCTTCTGCTTCAGTATTAAAACGCTTATCCAATTCCGCTTTTAATGTTGCATTTCCGGCTTTAAATATGGCGGCTACTTTAAATGCAGATGTTGATTTAAAATTCTGAATTTCTCTTTCTCTTTCAACAATTAAACGTACAGCAACACTTTGTACACGACCCGCCGATAAACTCGGACGAACCTTACGCCATAAAATAGGTGATAATTCAAAACCTACTAATCTGTCTAACACACGTCGCGCTTGCTGTGCATTCACTAAATTAATATCAATAGCACGCGGATTTTGTATGGCCTTTAATATAGCAGGCTTTGTGATTTCGTGAAAAACAATACGTTTTGTTTTCTTTTTTTCTAAACCCAATGCTTCTGATAAATGCCATGAAATAGCCTCTCCCTCGCGGTCCTCATCGGACGCTAGCCAAACCATATCAGCACCTTTACTTAACTTCTTTAATTCGGCGATTATTTTTTCTTTATCAGGTTGTACTTCGTAGGTGGGAGTAAAATTATTTTCAATATCAACTCCGTATCCCTTCTTTACTAAGT
>CAZRNW010000628.1:0-2430 GCA_964601535.1 uncultured Flavobacteriaceae bacterium | reverse complement strand
TCAGTAAGGTTTCTTGTTTCAGCTGACAAATACTTAAGCCTTCGTTAAAATCGGTAGCTGAATTATATTTGCAAGGTATGGCAATGGCAAGTTTCCGGTCGACAAAGCCGTATTTTCCTTTGCGTTTAATGCGGATGAGATTGTTTTGTGCAAAATTCACTTCTTCATAAGCATCAAAATCAATACTTACACGTCCGTTTATATCCATTAAAGCTTGTTTATTTTTTTTGATGAGTTTGAATAATTTTCCATTGGTATAGAATGAAACCGGAAGTTCTTTTTTATAATCGAAATCTATTCCACTGACAAAACATCCATTTCCATTATAGAAACCGTATTTACCATTCTTTACTACTACAAACGTGTTATTTCCGGCATTCAGCACTAAATCGAATTGCGGCTGAAGAAGAATGCTGTCGTTATCTTTTACAATGCCAAACTGGTTATTGAGTTTAATAATGGCGAGTTTATTCTCATCAAAATCGGATATCCATTGGTAACGCGGTCTTGAAGCCATTCCGTTTTTATTCACAAAACCATAGAACCCGCCGTTAAAATAGTAAGCAAAACCATTCTTAAAATCGCCCAATCTTTCGTATTGAGGCGAGATAATGCTATTACCATAAACATCAATCGCACCGTATTTACCATTGAGTTTAATGATGTAAATATTCTCACTTAACTCTGATAAATCTTCAAACGGTCCAACCGATTTTTGTCCCTGCCGGTTAATAAGAAACCATTGGTTGTTTATGTTTACGGGTGCATTACCAGAGGCAAATGAGAAGGCTTCATTATAAAAAGCATTAAACACATTTTGATTTTCCTTATTAATAAAAAAAACAGAATCGTTTTTATTCACAACAGCTAAACCTTCTTTAAAAGAAGTGGCTTCATCGTAAACGGGTTGTATCACATATTTTCCTGAGGTATCTGTAAAACCTATCAGATCATTATCGTTCACTTGAATCAAAACTTTATTATTCAATTCAATTTCTTTGTTAATCGAAGCCTTGAAAGGGAAATCAGGATAATTCTGGACAAAACTTTGCAATTCTTCGTTGTTATATGATTTTACGGTAAGGGCATAAAGTAATTTCCATGCTTCGTTAATAAAATGACTGTTTTTATAATTAGTCACATAAAAATCGAGTCCTTGTAAATCATTGTTTTTTCTGTAAATCTCAAAAAGTTCGTCCTGCGCCCCGCTTACGAATTTATTTTTGGGGTATTTTGAAATGAAAGCATTGTATTGTTCGGCGTTTTTAAGTGGGGTTTGCTCTTCAAAAACCTGTTTATCTGCAAGGGTTAAGTATTCTTTATAGAAATAATTTTCCGGAAACCGGAGCATAAAAACTTTAGTGCTATCACTCAGATTGTAAGTGAGATTAGATTTGTAACTTAACTCATCTCTTAAGTAAAGCGCATCAAATTTTTGCTGGAAATTAGCGTAGGGGTTTTGAGTTAAGAACTGTTCATAAATCTTTACAGAGTTAAACTTTACCGCCCTGGTAAACGATTTTTGAGCAATACTATCAGCCCATTGTAGAATAGATAAACTGTCAATTTTATATCCAAAATAAGATTCCTTCAATCGTGAAGACTTATAAAAATTACCTGCGAGGCTTATATATTTTACAGCACTATCGGTATTGGTAAAAGGGTTGTCGGAGCGGTAGTAAATAGTGGCCAAACCATAGGCAGCAGCGGCTTTATGGCCTTTTTTGAGCTCTCCGTAAAACAGCTTTTTTGCCTTAAAATAATCATAAATACTAAGGGCTTCATAGGCAGATTCAATTTTAGAACCCCTTATACCAAGGCTTGTTAATATCAGGTAAAAAATAAGGGTTTTCCGGGCTCTCATTGCTCGTCAAAAGTATACTTTTGTACGGGTTTAACGGCCAAAAAAATGTTCACAAGCGGGAGAATAGCCTTTACATTGGTGTTTTTAGCGGTATTTATAGGATATCTGGTGTGGTCGTTCCGTAAGGACAAAGTTATTAACAAGATTTACTATCCAAAGGCGTATAAGGTTATTTTGGGCTTTATTTTGGTATTATTTCTGCTTTACCTAATTGTTAAGATTCGCAAATTCTTGTAATTGGAAAAAATTTGCTATATCTTTGTTAATTAAGATTATAAACTAATAAACACAATACAAAGGAATGAAAAAACTGATTTTAGCTTTTGTTTTATTCTTCTGCTTAAATTTAAATTATGCAGCTACTTTAGTTGTTGAAGGTAAATACCAAAACAAGAATGTGTACGTGCAGAATTTCTTTGGCGGATCGGGTGTTGGTTTTTGTGCTTTTGAAGTGAAAGTAAACGGTAACATTACTACCGATGAAGTTAACTCGAGCGCATTCGAAATTGATCTTACAGAGTGGAAATTAAAATACGGAGATAAAGTTACTATTGAGATCATGCACA
>CAZRNW010000627.1:0-2436 GCA_964601535.1 uncultured Flavobacteriaceae bacterium | reverse complement strand
TATAGCGTAAGCTGCTGCCCTTGCCTCACATTCACGAACCGGTGTCCAGTATTCTTTACATTTTTTCACCTGGGTTTCTACGTCGAAAGGTAAATTCTGCAATTTACGGTAGGCGCAGGTTAAAATGATATCCGACATATCATCCACATGTGTAATTCCCATTTCATGAAAAGTGTGACGGAGAGTTGTGTCTTTTGTGAAACGGATCCATTCATTGCGTATTCTGACTCCTTCAATAAAATCCATTTCTTCCAGTGCTTTTTCTTCAGGAAGTTTTTGGTAGTTTTCTTTATCTTTTTTCTTCCATTTTTTTTCGAGAAGCAAAACGGCTTCGTCGATGGTTTTTGGTTTTTTTGAAGAGAAAACCGGGCAGGAAAGGAATATGAGAATTAGTATTGTAAAATGCTTCAGCATGAACATAAAGAAATCTTAAAGCTTTATTAATTTACTAGACAAAACCTCACTACCAACAATAATTTTTAAATAGTAACTGCCGTTGCTTAATTCGTTCGCGTCAATTAATATGTCGTGCATTTGATTACTGATTCTAAACGATTTTAGAAGTTGACCGTTCGTATTATATATTTCCATAACTCCCTCTATTACATTATCAGGTAACTTGTATTCAACTTTAAAATAATTGTAGGAAGGATTAGGAAAAACATTAAGCTCAGTGCCCACTTTTGTGATTTCCTTCACTTTCGAAAATAAACTGCCAGGCAACGAATAAACATGTTTAACAAAAGTTGCTGAGCTGTTTATGATTTGATATAAAAACATTTTTGTTCCGGCAGGGGAGTTAAATATAGAAATTCCACCAGCATCTAGAATTGAATCTTTTTGAAACAGAATAGTTCCTGATTCATTATAAATTTTCATAAGGTAATTATTCTGAGAATTAATGGGAGGTTTATTAGCTGAGACAATGTACTCTACTAAATTATCCGAATTAAATAAAGATTCAGAATAATATCCCTGGATGCCCCAGTTAAAACCATATGTGCCGGCTTGTGCCGGAATAATGAAGGCTTTATAAACCGAGTGGTTCTGATTAAAAAGAGTTACTTGATTATTTGACTGGTTGAAGGTTTGATAAACTGTCAAAGTGGGGTTAAGGTTGACGGGTGTTATATCAACAGCAGTGCTGGTATAAGTAGTTTCAAAAGTGATTTGCCCAATACTAATATTGGTAGCTAAAAGTAAAAGGAAAATTATTTTTTTCATGATCGTAAAGTTTAATATAAATATACAAAATTCTTCTAAATAAAAAAGGCTACTTTCAGGAAGCCTTTTAATTTGAATCAGTGCCTTCGACAGGCTCAGTCACCGTCATATTATAATGGTGACTGAGCCTGTCGAAGGCACCAATGTTTTTTAATTAATTGTCAACTCATAAGGCAATCTCGCCTGAACGCCTTTTAAATTGATGATGGTTTTTACATAATCTAAAAACTGATATTGCGCGCCTAAATTCTTTTTAATTAAACGGGCTTCCATTTCATCTTCTTTATTTCCTAAGAACATACTGAACGGATCTTTACGCTTCGGCATCTCTTCAATTTTATAATCTGAAATCTTAGCCATTTTAGCTGCATAAGTAATCGCGTCGTTTGTTCCGCCCAATTCATCCACTAAATTAATTTTTAAAGCATCAGCGCCGCTCCACACACGGCCTTGTCCGATACTGTCAACCATTGCGGTGGTGATTTTACGTCCTTCAGCTACGCGGCCAATAAAAGTTTCATAAACTTTCTCAACACTGTTTTGAATGAAAGCCATTTCGCTTTCCGATACTTTACGGAAAGGGGTTCCAACATCACTGTGTTTGTTTGTATTAACAGTATCAATGTTTATTCCTAGTTTATCAGCGAAAGCTTTTTGCATGTTTGGTAAAATACCGAATACGCCAATTGAACCTGTAATTGTATTTGGTTGCGCGAAAATTCTGTCGGCAGCACAGCTAATGTAGTAACCGCCACTTGCCGCTAAATCACCCATACTTACAATGGTTGGTTTTACTTTTTTAGCTAAAGTCATTTCCCTCCAAATCACATCACTTGCCAATGCGCTTCCGCCGGGAGAATTTACACGTAAAACTATTGCCTTTACAGTTGAATCTAAACGCGCATCTTTAATAGCTTTTGCGATTCTGTCGCTACCGATTGTTTCTTCGTCACCTTCGCCGCTTTGAATTTGTCCAACCGCATAAATTAAAGCAATCTTAGACTGCTTGCTGCTTATTTTCTTCTCTTTGCGTGTTTCTTTTACATTCTTTTGATATTTTGAAATTTCAGCGAAAGCAATTTTATCTTTCTCTGATAATTTTAAATCTTTCTTCAATAAATTCAATACTTCATCTTCATATAATAAACCATCTACTAATTTGGCGTTTAAAGCTGATTCCGGAGATTCAATACTTAAATTGTTGGCTAACTC
>CAZRNW010000626.1:932-2443 GCA_964601535.1 uncultured Flavobacteriaceae bacterium | reverse complement strand
GTATTGGTTGATGATGGTAGTAAAGATAAAAGCTTCGAGAAAATTGAAGAACTTTCAAAAACCTATTCTTATATCAAAGGCATTAAGCTTTCTAAAAATTTCGGACATCAGATTGCAGTTAAAACAGCTTTGAGTCATTGTACCGGCGATTACATTGCCATTATTGATGATGATTTACAGGATCCGCCGTCTTTACTTCCTGATTTTTTTAAATATTTAGATGATGGGTACGATGTTGCTTATGGCGTCCGTAAAAAACGTAAAGAATCTTTTGTAAAACGCTTTTTCTATTTAAGCTTTTACAGAATTCTAAAAGCGATGAGTGATATTTATATTCCGATTGACAGCGGCGATTTTTGTGTAATGAAAAAGCAAGTTGTTGTTAATATGCTGAAATTACAGGAGCAAAATCCGTTTTTGAGAGGTATTCGCGCTTGGGTTGGCTTCAAACAAATTGGCGTTGAGTATGAGCGTCACGCCCGTTTAGACGGACAATCCGGTTATACATTAAAAAAATTATTGAAGATTGCCATTGACGGTATTTTCTCTTTTTCTACAGCCCCTATCCGTTTAATTACTATGCTCGGAACTATAGGGTTTATTTTTGCCTGTGGCTATTCGTTAAACGTTATTTATCACCGTTTAAATGGCGATATTGATGTAAAAGGTTTTGCCACGCTTACTATTATCATTTCATTTTTCAGCTCCCTTATTTTAATTTGTCTGGGAATTATCGGCGAGTACATTGTGCGTATATACGACGAGGTACGTAACCGCCCCTATACTGTGATTGAAAGGACCATTAATTTATGAACGTAGCTGTAATAGGTGCGAATGGGTTTATCGGACGGCATCTCGTTGCTAAACTGTCTTCTATTCCTGATACGAAAGTTTTTGCTTTCGATATTTCTGATAAAAGTACATTTGACGGAAACATTACTTACAAAAAAAATGATTTAAGCAGCGTTGCCCAAATTTCAAACGATTTTGCCAATATTGACATTGTTTATTTTCTGGCTTCTGCAACCATACCTGTTACCAGTTGGGAAAATCCTTTAATGGACATTGAAAAAAACCTGATTCCATTTATCAATTTTGCAGATACCGTTGCCAAACTTAAAGTAAAGAAAATCGCTTTCTTATCGAGTGCCGGAACTGTTTATGGCACCACCAAACAAAAAGTAAACGAAACATCCGATAAAAATCCCTTTTCACCTTACGGAATTATTAAACTTAGTATTGAGAATTTTTTACTGTATTTTAAAACGCGTTACAATACCAGTTTCGATGTATACAGAGTTTCAAACGTGTATGGCGAAGGACAAAATACTTCAAAGGGATTAGGCCTGATTAATACTTTGCTCGAGAAAATCATTACCGAAGGAAAAATAACAGTTTACGGCAACGGCGAAACTTTACGGAATTATATTTACGTAAAAGACGTAGCTGAGCTGTTAAGTCAGTCAGTTACTTCAGATATTTCTGTTTCCTCTACTTTCAACATCTCATCA
>CAZRNW010000626.1:0-922 GCA_964601535.1 uncultured Flavobacteriaceae bacterium | reverse complement strand
CCAGATTGTTGAGATTATTAAAACTACTGTTGCTGAAAAATTTGAAGTTGTAAAAACCGAGAGCCGTTTAAGTGATAATTCAGCGATCGACCTTGATAATTCAAAAATTAAAAAAGCCGTTCCTGCTTTCCGGTTTACACCAATTTCAAAAGGCATTGCCGGAACCTATTCCTATATTAAAGCTAATTCACAAAAACAGAATTAATGAGCAAGACTGTTTCAAAAGAAAAAACAATAAAATTAAATGAGCCGGCAGGTAAATTTGATTTTGTTACGAAATTCAAAAATTTATCAACTGAAGATAAAATAGGTTTGGGGATATTACTTATTCTTGTTTTCATCACCATCAGCATCCGTTCTAAATTTTTCGGTATCCCCTTCGAACGCGATGAAGGCGCTTATTCTTATTACGGAAAATTATTATTAGAAGGAAAAATCCCGTACAAAGATTTTTATGAGCAGAAATTTCCCGGTATGTTTTATTTCTTTGCCAATATTGTCCGCTTTTTTGGCGATACAGTACAGGGCATGCACAAAGGCTTCATGTACGTGAATGTCTTAACCATGATATTCATTTATTTCACTTCGCGCAATTTGTTTTCTGCCTATGCCGGAGCCGTTTCAGCCGCAACCTTTGTTTTTGTTTCTATGACGCCTACCTTAAGCGGTTATACAGTTCAAGGTGAACATGCGGTTATATTTTTTGCGAGCATGGGGTTTTTATTTTATTCTATAGCACGTATAAATTCAGACTGGAAATATTATTTACTAATGGGGCTTTCATTAGGTGCTGCCTTTATGGTAAAGACCAGCGGTATATTTTATATCGCTGCAGGCGGTATAACTGTAATAACCGATTTCTTCTTCACGACCGGGAAAAAAGATTTTAAACAATTATTTAAAACAGCGTTTATCTATGGCG
>CAZRNW010000625.1:0-2446 GCA_964601535.1 uncultured Flavobacteriaceae bacterium | reverse complement strand
TTAAGATTATAGTGTTGTCGGCCTATATGTATTTCGCAATCGCAAATGTGAGGGTAGATGCTTTCAGAAACGAAGAGTGGAACCGGGCTTGTCAGACAGGAGAGGCTTTGACGAATGAAAACACATCCGTATTATTAAATCCCCCTTATATTAAAAATTGTTTTGATTATTATAATTTAAGATGGACCTATGATAACTATTACAACGAGTTACCTCAAACAAGGGACAAGTATAATATTTTCGCAGTAGGTGACACCAATGATATCAAAACAATAACATACCGGTTAAAGAATAGAATTATTTTTTACAGTTCGCATTATTGGGGCGAGGCTAACGATAAAAAAGTAATCGAAAACTTCCTAAGTAAAAGTTATAACCAAACTTATTTCCATCAGTTCTGGAATGTCAGGTTGTACGTTTATGAAAAGAAGTAATAATTTATCTGGCAAGTTTATATTCGCAAAAATCGAAATTATGTAAGGATTGCGGATCTCCAATTTTAACTAATTTTCTATTGAATTGTTGTATGGTATCCGGAAAATTATCGAGCCAGATATTTTTAATCAATACTATTTTTTTTCTGTTATAAACGCTGTCGATGAGTGCAGGATTTCTGACATATGTTCCTTCTCTAGGGGTTGCAACAACATTCATATCAGAGTCAATACAAGTTATATAGGAAAACCAATAATCAGCAATAATTCCGGCGTTTTCAAATGCTTTCATTTCCTGAATTTCTTTTAAGGAGTGATTAGTGCCATTTTCAAAGCAGAGTATTTTCTGCACTTCGTATGTCTTAACAGTATAAGCTCCAATTCCTAAAATTAAAAGTACCTGCAAAGTGGTCATTAGTTTTTTTGAAAGACTATCACAGTAAAATACAATCAGAAACATAAGGAAGAGATAGCAAAAAATAAAGTACCGCGCACCGTAAGCGTTTAAAAACGCCCAGTTCGACAATAAGGTGGCAACATAACTTAATAAAAAAGTAAAGGAGAAAACAAAATAGTGAAAGTGAAAATGTATTTTTCTATCCTTTGATTTTTTGATAATAACAACTAGCAGAACAAGTGAAATAATTAATACAATAAGATGATAGGACGAAACATAGGGATTCTCTAGTTTGAACTTGAATGAATTCATGAAATAATGATACACACCGGAGTAAGCTTTACGGAAAGTTCTAAAATTGACCAGCCCATTATAACCCGGTTGATTATAACAAATGCTTTTAAGCGCAGTAATCCCCTTAATGCCGGGAATGAAAACAAGTAAGAAAACAAATACATGCATGAAAAAATCAATTACTTTGACAGGAATGAATAAATTCTTGAGTCCGCTCTGCCATGTTTTTAAGAAAGCATTTAAGAAAACGGCCGACACAAACACACAGACAAATACTAAAGACAAATCGGAAATCCATACCGTCATGAAAAGCAGCAAGCAAATAAAGAGCCAAGCAGACCATCTTTTTATTTTATTTTCGGGAGCAAGGCCTTGATAATATCTAAATAAGTAAAAAATTACTGAAATAATAAAAAACTGGGAGACATAAGGATGGCCCACATAAACCTGTGGTACCATGGCATGAAACGGAATGAATAACAAAAGACAAAGTACAATTTTTGGCAGGTAATTTTTTAAAAAAGTTTGTAAAAGATAAAAGGAAATAAAAAGCAAAATATATTCAACAAGCGATATCGCTGTTATACTTTTTACTGGAACTATCTTTAAAAATAAATTGGTTAGAATAGGTAACAAACTTCCCAGACGATCCTGCCCCCAGTAATAAAGGTCGCCGGGTAAAGATATATGATTGCTCATTAAAATATGAACGGCGTGATCGGAATTAAGTGTTGTAGCAAAGATTGGAGCAAAAAGATAAAACGAAAACGCAATAATTGCCAGAAAGGGCAGGGGAAGAATTATTTTTTTAAAAAGATGCATTTACCATAAAGCCATTTATTTTTTCTTCAGGCCTGTTTTTGTAATGACGCTGCTTTCTTGATAACTATCGTAGTCTGTATTAATTTCCCACAAATTATGTTTCTTATTTTCTAAAATATTTTCGGCAGCTAACTTCCCCATCAATATGCTGTGGTCCTGATTATTGTATTTAAACGCACCGTAGCGGCCAATCACATGAAGATTTTTTATGGTATCCAGATAATTCTCTACGGGCTCCAGAATTTGTTTGTAACCTGTACTGTAAACCGGATAACAACGCGGTATTTTATAAACATGGCCTCCTGTAATTTCTGCATTACCGATTAAACCAGTTTTGCGTAATTCGTCTTTTGCCAATTCAATTAATTTATTTTCATCACGCGTCCAAATTTCATCTTCATCATAACACCAATATTCCAAAGCACAAATGGTACTTTCTTCTTTACCATATAATTGTGGTACCCAGTTTCTGAAATTCGTCAATCGGCCCATTTCTAAA
>CAZRNW010000624.1:0-2449 GCA_964601535.1 uncultured Flavobacteriaceae bacterium | reverse complement strand
TCATCAGCAGGTAAGCGAGATTTGTGAGTGATGCTGCCATTCCGCCTACGTCATTCGCCGCTTTTCTTAACGGAACGCTCTCCCTGAAATATTTTTCTGCCATTTCAATATCCCCTCTCCTGAAATATACTGTGCCTATATTATTTAATGACATTGCAATACCAAGCGTATCCATTAATTTTCTCCGCAGTTCCAGACTTCGGTTAAACATAATCATAGCCGTATCAAATGAGTTACGCTTTTCGTAAAGATGAGCCATATTATTTAGCGCATCGGATTCTCCGAGTTCATCTTTTGTTATACAGACAAGTTTCAGGCTTCTGTCATAATATTTAAAGGCATTTACAACATCTCCTGAAGCTTCATAAGCCTGCGCCAAATCGTTCAGCGCAAATGCAACGGAACCGGTATCGTTTACCGATTCGGCAATTTTTAGTCCCATTTCATAATTCTGAATGGCTTTTACCATGTCGCCATAACCATCATAAACCAGTCCCAGATTATGAAAAGCTAAAGCCTTCGTGCGCATAAGTGACGGTACTAATTGCTTTGGCGGATTTTTATTTTCAGAGATCACATTAATTGCAATGTTGCTTAAGCGCATTAATGAATCGGGATAAGTATCAAAAAAATACTCATCATGTAAAACCAGTGATTTAAGTGCCGCAGTATCGTTAGGTTCCGGATGGAGATTAATTTTTGGTTTTTGGGCAAGGATAAATTCACCGAATAAGATTCCCAGACATAAAAAACAAATTGCCCTTATTTTCATAGAAGGCAATTTACTAAAAAAAAGATTTACTCAACCACAAACTTTCCGTTTACTACAGATTGCCGGTTTTGCAACATAGAATAATAATACAAACCACTCCGTATCCCTTGACTGTTGATGGTATTCGAACCACTACTTATTTTTTGTCGGTGAATTTCCTGACCGAGTGAATTAAATATTACCAATTCACCATTTCTTATTTCATTCATAATATTAATAACGAACGAGCCGTTGTTTGGATTTGGATAAAGTGAAATTTGAAAATTATTTTCATCTAATTCTTTTATCCCAACACATGCATTCACTGTTACAGTTATTGGTGTACGAGGGCTCGGAGTACAAGTTGTGGCTATTGCATAATAAGTATAAGTGCCGGTTGTTAAAGATGGAGTAATAAAGGAGGACCCAGAGTTTAATATTATCATACTTGTTGAGCTAGCATACCAGTAAACAGTTCCTGCACCCGACACAGTTAATGTTGTTGATGAACCACTGCAAATAGTTTGGTCACTTATTAATGTTGTATTAAGAGGGGCAGCAGGAGTTGTAATACACGGTCCTAGTTTATTTATAAAACCGCCACCAGGTGATAAATTCACAACATTCATTCCGGGATCAAAATCTGCAGTACCATTATATGAACCATTAATATAAACGTTATTTGAAGCATCTCCATAAACTGACCGCCCGTCATCCCAATAAATTCCGCCAAAACTTTTCGCCCACAAAAAATTTCCGAATGAATTTAATTTTAAAACAAATACATCATTTGCCCCGAAAAAAGAAGTTGTAGGTGTCATGTAAAATGTATTCGTACTTGGATCAAAATCCATTGCATCACCAAAAATCCCTGTAGTAAAAACATTGCCCGCGAAATCAGCATAAATTGAATGCCCTTCGTTGGAATACCATGAGTTGAAACCTGCAGCCCATTGAAAATTCCCGCTCATATTTAATTTTGAAATGAAAATACTTGAAGTACTTCCTAAATAATTTACCATAAAACTTCCCGGCCCAGGATCAAAATCACAATAACCGCTATAAGAACCTGTGGAGTATAAGTTTCCTGCCGGATCGAGCGCAATAGAGTAACAAATATCATCGGTATAAGAACCAAAGCCCAATCCTAAAACAAAATTACCTGAAGCATCCAGCTTGGAATAAAAAGCATCCTTTGCGCCATTAGCAGTTAAAGTAGTTACAGCCAAACTCGGATCAAAGTCAACCTCGTCATTAAAATAACCTGCTGAATATACATTACTAAACCCGTCGACAGCTATAGAAAGAGCTTTGTCACTTTGAATACCCCCGATTTGTTTTGCCCAAATAAAATTTCCGGCTGCATCCAATTTTGAAATGAAAATATCTTCCATTCCATTCGAGCTTAGTGTAAATGTACCTAAACCCGGATCAAGGTCGACTGTTCCTGAAAAAAATCCGTTTAGGAAAACATTACCTGTATTATCGCAAGCAACGGAACTGCATTGTTCATCTCCTGATCCTCCCATTTTTTTGGCCCAGAGAAAATTTCCATTGGGATCTAATTTGGTAACAAAAATATCTTTAACCCCATCAGCTGTTAAAGTAAATGTCCCAAAACCGGGATCAAAATCTACAGTGTCGGAAAAATATCCTCCTACAAATACGTTTCCCGAACCATCAAGAGAAAGAGAAAGA
>CAZRNW010000623.1:0-2457 GCA_964601535.1 uncultured Flavobacteriaceae bacterium | reverse complement strand
TGATCCAAAACTACGGTGAGTCAAATTACCTTGAAATGCTAGATTCGGCTAAAACTATCAACAATGTTCTTTTCATCGCTACCACTAATTATCCTGAGCATTTAGATCCACGTATCTACAATCGTCCAGGTCGTTTCTCACACGTTATTAAAATTGGTCTTCCTACAGATATTACGCGTGAAGCTTATTTAAAAGCGATCCTAAAAGACCATAGAGATGTGGAGCAAATTGTCGCTGAATCTAAAGGATTTACTATTGACCATTTGACAGCACTAGTTAACGGTGTTTACCGTGAGAAGAAAAATTTAACTACTGAACTTAAACGTCTTCGTACCCTATTTAGAGTGCCTAAATCGGATAACGAAAGAGCAATGGGCATAGGCGCTTCCCAGGATTAATATGGCTGCCATTCCAATGGATAAGGATTCACAAGGAAACGTCTTGCGTACCCACGCAGACGTAACAAACAGTAAGTTCACCATTAGACCTGTGTCGAACACTAGTGGATACGGACAGAATTCCGAACCGGCCAAGCGTAGGTTAAACCGTGCAGAACGCAGAGGATTAGCCAAGAAGATGAGGAAGAAGTGAGAACTCAATATGAACGTAGCTTTAGTGCTAGAAATGAATTAGAATCATCAGCTTTATGCGGATGCTTTGGCTGTGAGCAAATTTATGACCCTAAACTTATAGAAGAGTGGGTTAATGACAGAGGTGGAGACACAGCTATTTGTCCTAAATGCGGTATTGACTCCGTGGTGCCTTATGATGTACAATTAGATATTAGTCAAGAACTTTTCCTTGAGAAACTTAAGGAATGGCACAAATGGAGTTTTACATGACAATATCCGAACTTATTCAAAAATTAAATGAAATTAAAGAAAAAGAAGGCGATCTTAAGGTAGTCGGTGATTGGGAAAGCCACTATGGTTATCCAGATGGCGCTTCTATAGTCAGATCTCCAAAGGTAGTTCGTGCGTGGTCATTTGATGAATACAATATGTGCAGAGAGCAGTGGGGCGAAGAATCTGAACAAGAAACAGTGCTGATGCTGTCATGAAATATCCAATAGATTCCGTAACTACGGAAACATTCATAGGACACTTAGTAGCAAATGATCGTGCTCAAAGACAGCTTATTCAGGCGCTTACTATTCTTTTAACTGAAGCTATGAATGAAATGGGTATGGAAGATACTGAATGGTATCCCGAAGCTGAAGCTCTGTTAAATCTACAGAAAAAACTAAAAAACGAACATGAAACTCGTTTATTTAATGAAAAAAATGGACACGTAGTAGTTCAAGATGTTGCTGTTTCTAGTAAGCCAGATGTAAGCGGTGAAGTAATTTATATTCCTGGTATCTCAGGTCTTGGCCAAATAGAAGATCCTCAGTTGAATGCCAATATAAATGAGCGCGAAAAAGCCTTTGGTGAAGAACTATCTGAAGCAGAAATACGTCAAATGTTTCATGACAAGAGTGAGAAAAGAACTAAAAAATCAGTAAATATGACCGCAAAAGATCCATTTAAAGATATGACTTTAGAAGAAATTGAAGAATGGGAACGCACGCAAGATAATTCAAATGACATCTATAAAGTTAAGGCTAGAGTTGCAAATCTTGCTCGTGGTTCTGGTGGAAGTCTGACTGCTGTCGGGGAAATGATGGTAAACAGTTTTGTTCACGTAGTAAAAGACCTATACGATTTTGCCGAAACTATTCCTGATAAGAGTTTAAAAATTGCTATTATTGAAAGAGTTCGTAAACACGAAGGAATGCCTGGCAACTTAATTGCGGCTACTTCATCAAATGTGAGGGTAAAAAAATGACAAACTATCTTATTTCTATTAATTACAAGAAATCTTTCCAAAAAAATGTAGGTTACGGGCAATGGTCTAAGCCTGTATTTTTGCTAGTATCAGAATATACTACTAGAGAAGAATTCATTCAATCTGTGAGAGAATTTGACGAAGATTTAGACATTCGCACTATAAGACTTATTGATGAAATTTCACCAGCTAAAAAGGGCGTGCAATACTTAGAAGGTCTAAACGAGGAAGCATAATGATTTACGCTCTAATTGCAGGATTTATCCTATTCAATGTGATTGGAATTTACTGCATTATTAGAGCAGTATTAAAAGCCGCTAAAAATTCGAGGAAATAAATGCTCAACGTAAAATTAACTAAAATTGAATCTAACCACAATAAACTGAGAACCAATGAAATCGTTGGAAAGACTGGATCTATTCCTGAGAAGGATCAAGATATTGTAATTTTTAGTGATCCATTAGCAGAAGGCATGTCTTTTCGTGTTATTCAGACAACCGTGATTCAAGAGTCTAACTATGATAAATCTACTAGAATATTCACTTTTAAGACTCTAAATAGTACATATCTACTAGAAATGCTCGATAAACACTTGTCTGATGAAGAGATATTCTCACATGGGAAATACAA
>CAZRNW010000622.1:814-2463 GCA_964601535.1 uncultured Flavobacteriaceae bacterium | reverse complement strand
TTCATAGAGGAGTTTTTGTTGTTCCTGTGATAAATTGGAGGCATCGGAGGAAATACTTTCCTGAACTATTTTTAATTGAATATCCGGTAAACCGGGATAATCAATAAAACCAACCACGCATTCCAGAAAATGAAAACCGTAAATTTCTTCGCGCCGCACAATGCGTTTTATTTCAAAACTATCGCCATTCGCAATAAAACCGATATCACTTTTTTCATCGAGCCAGAAATAATTATTTTTTACGCTCATCAATAAATCGCCTGCGCATAAATCATCTTCCATGTAACGAACCCGCGCACGCACAGCCTGATTAAATAAATTGGCGCGTTTATTACTGCGCGTAACAATCAAAACATCATTATAACCGTATTTACTGTAAGCCATGTTTAAAGTATCCTGCAATTCGTCGCCCTCCACTTTTACGACATCAGGTGTTAAAAATAATTTAGGTTGTTGTCCTTCGTAATTCGCCAAAAGCTCTCTTAATTTGGTTGCGTTTTCTAATATTCCGCTCTCCAAACTTTGACGTGCTACTTGTTTTAGTTCGCAACCATGAATCGTTAAATGAAAGGAAGCTTTCAGAAATTTAGCATTCAAGGCCGGACTTTCATCGCAACCCACGGGAGGTAATTGAGCCGTATCGCCGACAAATAACAATTTACAATTCTCACCTGAAAAAACGTATTCAAAAAGACTTTCCAATAAACCGGGACTAGCATACGAACTTTGGGAATTAGAATCGATGCCAATCATGGAAGCTTCATCCACAATAAAAATTGTGTTTTTGTGCAGATTTTCTCCCAATGAAAAATAAACCGCGCCATTTTCGTGAACCGATTTCTTAAATATTTTTTTGTGAATGGTTTGTGCCGGACGTTTAGAGTACAATGATAAAACCTTTGCGGCTCTTCCGGTTGGGGCCAGTAAAACGCTTTTCCATTTAAAAGCCGGTAAAATTTGCGATAAAGCCGATACTAAATTGGTTTTACCGGTGCCCGCATAACCTTTTAATACAAACAAATCTGTATTACTGGGACTATTCACAAAAGCCGCCAGTTTATCAATGGCTTCTGCCTGATCGGAATTCGCCGTAAATGGCAATTGCTCAGTAAATTGTTTAATAAAACTGCTTATGTTGAATTGAGCGGGCATGAATCAGGTAAAAGTACCATATATAAAACAAAAAAATGTAGAATTTTACTAACTTTAAGGCTTCATGTTAACTGCATCCGACATACAAAAAAACAGCACTGAATTAAAGCTTGAAAAGGCTGTTGCGGAGATATTGATTTTCAAAATTTCCCATCATGGTTTTGAAGCGGTTAGTTTTACAAAAAACCCGCACACCATTATAAAAATAACTGAAGAAATTTTTAAAGAACCGGTTAAGCAAAATGATGAATTGGCAGATTTGTTCCTTCAGTTTGTCAACGAAAACGGCTTCAGCAAAACAAATTATAAAAACGTTCTGATAAATTGGGTTGGAAATCATTTCACTTTAGTCCCCGCTTCTTTTTATGATGCCGAAAAAGCAAAAGAAATGCTGGAGTTTAATGTGGGCGGCACAAACGGTGAATCCACATTTACGAATGACGTTAATGATATTAAATTAATTTTTTCTGTTCCTTCTGAATTGAAAAATGTTCTTG
>CAZRNW010000622.1:0-804 GCA_964601535.1 uncultured Flavobacteriaceae bacterium | reverse complement strand
CATTTCCGAGCCATAATTTCAGACACATCGGTTACAGCAGCATGAAATTATTTTTCACACACTTCCAGTTAAAGAATGCCGATGTATTTTTAAACATTCACAACGGACAAACCGAAGTGCTGATTAAAAAAGACAAGAAACCTGTGCTTTACAATATGTTCAAAACACAAAACGATGAAGATGTATTGTATTATTTGTTGTTTTCGGTTGAACAATTTGATTTGAATCCTGCTGAATTAAGATTATTTGTCTCCGCCAACAAACCGGTAAATGATAATTTATTTACCGCCATAAAAAAATACGTGAAGCATGTTGATTTTACGGTGAGTGATAAATTAATTGTGCGCAAGGAAGCTTTTGAACAAACCCCACATCATTATTATTTTTCGGTACTGAACCGTTTACTGTGCGAATAATTGGCGGCATACACGCGGGTAAAACCATTCACGTGACCAAGGGCATGGATGTCAGACCCACTACTGATTTTGCCAAAGAAGGACTCTTTAATATTTTAAACAACAAAATTGATTTCGAAGGATTGCAGGTGCTCGACCTTTTTTGCGGAACAGGCAATATTGCTTTTGAGTTCGCATCGAGGGGCGCTACGGTGAGCTGCATTGATAAAAACTACGAATGCACGGGTTTTGTTACAGCCACAGCCAAAAAATTGAATTTAAACATCCACACCATGAAATCGGATGTGTTTAAGTTTTTGAAAACGCATGCTCAGAAATACGATTTGATTTTTGCCGACCCGCCTTTCGCTTTAGAGAATATTCCGGAAGTACACCAATTAGTGATGCA
>CAZRNW010000621.1:220-2466 GCA_964601535.1 uncultured Flavobacteriaceae bacterium | reverse complement strand
TGGCATGGACACAACTGTAGAAATACAACACCAAAAAACAATACCGATTATTGGGCGAGAAAAATAACCAGAAACAAAATTCGTGATAAAATTGTTACAAAAGCTTTAATTGAAAAAAATTGGAAAGTTATCAGAATATGGGAGTGCTGTTTAAACGAGAAAAAAATAAATAAAATATTTAAGCAGTAAGGCCGTTGCCTTCGGCCCGGGCTTTCCCTCCAATCTTTTGCAAGAGGCAGGCAAAAGGATTTCCGTTCAATCCCTAACGGTTTAGGACTTATTAAAATAAATATCCCCTTTTTTGTATCTTTCAGTATTCTCGTGGATTGCACATATAAGAACCCGGTAGTCCGGACTTATGGAAATTGAAAAGAAACAAATAGAAGACTCGAAAACCGACCCCCAATGCTTTGAACCTTTATACTTAAAGTATCATAGTCGCATTTTAAAGTTTGTTTACAAAAGAGTTGAAAGCTTTGATGATTGTAAGGAAATAACCTCAATAGTATTTTCTAAAGCTTTATTAAATCTTCCCAAATATGAAGATAGAGGCTTTCCCTTTTCGAGTTGGTTATTTAGAATAGCAATCAATGAAATTAATCTGTTCTATCGCCACTCCAAGAAAACGAGAGTAATAAGTTTAGATGACAAAGGGGTTAAATATTTAGCAGAAGAGTCTCAAAGTATTAGCAAAGACCTTCTTGCTTCTTTACAAAAGTCCTTACTCTATTTATCTGAGGAAGAATTAAATCTCATTGAATTGCGCTACTTTGAAGAGAGACCGTTTTCAGAAGTTGGAGAAATTCTTGAAATAACAGAAAATAATGCAAAAGTGAGGACTTATCGAGTTTTGGATAAATTAAAAGTGATCTTTTCTAAATTAACTTAAAAAGAAATTAAAATGGGAAATTATAAAATACTTGTAAATCGGCCTGAACTCTCTACAGAGCAAATGGTTCAAAGTTTAGAATTCTCGAAGGTAAAAAGTTACTACGCTGTATCTAAAAAAGTTCTTATTAAATCAGCTTTCATTAAAAGTGCATTGATTAAAGTGGTTATTGGCGCAGCAATTCTTACTTCAAGTGTAATCATTTACAAAAACAATTCAGGCTCCGCTCCAGAAAAAAAACAACCTATTCTTGCCGATACAGTTCAAACAACCAATGTTACAAAAGAAGAAGTCATAATAACCAACGATACTAACATTTTAAATCCCTCAATGTCCTTCACAAAATCGCCTATAAAAAATAATGTTCAATCAGTGCAAATTAACTCAGTTAGCATCATTAGTTCAGCACATGATTCAATAACTGAAATTAAAGTGCCAGTAGATGAAGTTGAGAAAAAGGATAGTGCTATAATCAAGCAAAACATAAAACCAACGACCACAAAATCTAAAAAACCCTTTATTTCCAGTCCTAATGCTACTTGTTCGTTTTGGAGTACCAATTCATTTTGTGAATATCCAAGCTCTTCTAAATTCCCAATCAATATTGATTGCAGTAGCGGATGCGAATTTAATTATACCAACTGCAATGATTTATCTGGAAAGACAAACATAAAAGCGGTTCGTATAACTGTTACGGCTAAAAATTCAAAATTCAAACTAAAAACCAATTTCAAAAACATTACTCTTATAAGAGATTTTAATGGAGAAACCATTTATCCATTAGCAGTAGGAATTGGGAATACCGATCAATCAACAAAAGAGGCGCGTTACATCAATAATACTTTCAAATCAAGAAATTGCATCGCCAGTTTTGCCACCAAAGTCGACATTTACTTGTTTTTTGATAATGCAAAGATAGGCGACAAGATAATAATTGATGATTTTATTCGGGTAGAAATCGTTGAATAGCTATCTCATGTGAAAATTCCCGATTAACTAATAATTTAAAACCAAGAAATGATGAAAAAACTATTTCATTTGCTGCTGCTTTGCTCTTCAGTGTATGGTCAAAGCGATTTCATAACCCGTTTAGATAAGTATATGCAAGCGAAAGCTGCTTTTAATAACTTCAATGGGGCTGTTTTAGTCGCAAGAAATGATTCGATACTATTAAAAAAAGCATACGGATTCGCAGACAGAGAATGGAAGATTCCAAATACTGCGGACACAAAATTTCGTATCGCTTCAAACACAAAGCAATTCACAGCAGCTTGCATACTTCAGCTCGAAGAACAAGGTAAACTAAGTCTCAATGACAAGTTAAGTAAATACTTTCCTGGTAGATCCGGTCTTGCGA
>CAZRNW010000621.1:0-210 GCA_964601535.1 uncultured Flavobacteriaceae bacterium | reverse complement strand
CCTGGTTTTGAATACGGCGACACTATTACGCTTCATATGTTACTTACCCATTCATCGGGCATTCAAGATTATTTCCACTTAAAAGAATTTTCCTTCAAACCTGTTGTAATTTCAAAAGACTCAATGATTTCATTATTAAAAACAAAGCTATTTGATTTCTTACCGGGTTACGATTTAAATTATAGTAATTCGGGTTATTTTATTTTAGGT
>CAZRNW010000620.1:0-2470 GCA_964601535.1 uncultured Flavobacteriaceae bacterium | reverse complement strand
AGGGCAATGGCCCTTCTTCAACTGTGCTTGTTGTCTCTGCCCCTCTCTCTGCTCCGTTTGTAAGGTTTGGCGGTTTACGTGAATTCCGTATCGCTTCTAAAACATTCGAGCTGAAATTTGCATTCACTGCAATGTTTGCAGAAGTAAAACGTGCCAGTTGTCCGGTTTCATTGTATTGATATTTTGCCAAATCACGCTTGTGCAATGTATCGTATACATAAGGATCAAAAACTGCATTCCCTACTAAATCAAAAAACCTGAACAATTTATTACGTGCGCTGACATTAATGTTGCTCAAATTAAAACTATCAGCTGCAAAATTGTAATAACCACTCGCACTCAGATTTTGTAAAATGGTTACTTTGTTATAAACATAACCTGTATCCGTTTTTTTCCTCACCTTGGCTTCGATATTATTGTTCAAATTAAAGTTTAAAGTATTCTGTTCTCCAATAGCAGGGCCGCCAAAAATATTATTTTGAAAAATAGAATAGTACTGAACATTGCCTAAAGTGTCGCTATTTACTTTTTTCCAGAATCCATATTGTGCCTCACCAAAATCTGGGCGGTACATGTAAGTAATTGTTGGAATTAATAAATGCCGTATTTGCTTTAGCCGTTTTGATTTAAACATGTAATCCATGAATAATTTTGTTGAAACTGCCGTTGTAAAATTAGCATCGTATCCGGCTGTAAAACCATTTACTGTATCTGTTTTAAGCGTGTTTGTTGCGTATAATAATTCTTTCTTCGTTGTTTTTGTGTACATCACCGAACTTAAATTTACAGCCGGCGTAACAGTTATGTATTTAGCCACATTAAAATTTGTTGAAATAGGTAAGCTGTGCCTGATACCATACTTTAAATTTTTTTCAATATCACCTTTGAACAATATAGAATCGTAACCCGTTAAAGTGTTTCTTGCTTCCAATAAATAATTCACACCAATCTTATCAAACACATTTGGCTTCACGGCATTTTCCCGTTTAAAGGGGAAAAATCTATTCACATTAAATGTTAACTGCGGAAAAGATAAATCAACCAAACCACTAATCGTATTCTGACTACCCATTGCATTTAAACTAAGCGAGCTTAATTTCCAGCTTTTTGTGAAATTTACATTTGATTGAAAAGTGTTGGCCAGATATTGTCCCGAATTCAATGAATTAAATTTATTGTATTTCTGATTCATGTAGTTAACATTAGCACCAAACCGCACCGTTGGATTATTTCTGTTATCCTGTGTGTGCGACCAATTGACATTGTAAGATTTTTGTTTGCTGTACAATGCGGGAACATCTTTATCACCGATTACATATTCTGAATATCCCAGATTTACAGCTCCAACATATTTGTACAAAACATTGTAATCATTCGTTGTTCTTAAGCCCCAGCTTCCATTCGAATAAATATCGCCGCGTATAACCATATCAGTTTTATCATTAATTCCCCAATAAAAACCACCATCTTTCAAAAAATAACCTTGTCCCGGCGAATTACCTACAAATGGTAATAAAATTCCATTATGTCTTCTTTTCGAATTCGGAAAATAACCGAAGGGCAGCATCAAGGGCGTTGGCACCCCGCTTATTTCAAGATACATTGGGCCCGTCACAATTTTATCATCTGGGATTATTTTTGCTTTCGTTGCACGGAAAGCGGTTTTTGCATCTTCGTGCTGACAAGGAATGCACTTCAAATTTTTCATGTAAATCACATCCGTGCTGTCTTTTTTAATTTCATTTCCGAAAACCAATAAATCACCTTGTTTTGTAAGCACGTTGAAAATTTTTCCTTTTTTTGTCTTGAGATTGTACATTATTTTTTCGGCATTGAACTCCTGGGTATTGTCTTTGAAAATTGGAGTGCCTATTTTTTTTCCGGTAGAATCCGTTGTGCCATATGCCGTCACTAAATTTTTATCGTTGTCGATCTCTATGAATTCTGCTTTCAGGTTCATGTCGCCATATTCCACAAAAGCTTCGCCAAACAAGTAAATTTTATTGCCTTTTGCCTCGTATCTTATCGAATCTCTGGCGTTATAAATTATCTTCTTGTCGAGAGGCTCATCCTCTTCAAGGGTATCAACTGTCACCACTTTAACGGTAGAATCAGCTGCTATAGGAGTTACAGTTTGTGAAACGCTAAAAAAGGGCATAGATATTAACATTGCCCTTAAGAAAACTAATATGGACCGTCCCCTAGGTATCAAACCTATTCAGCTAACTTTGATTAGATACAAATCTACTAAATACTTGTATCTGGAACAGTTGAGTCTGAGTAAGATATTAATAAAAAACCTTAAAAAAACGGGGCTTTTAGCTCTGTTTTGCCTTGTTTTTTGGCTTACATTAACAAGCTTCCACAGGGATGAACCAAAGGGAATTAAAACCATTGTTATTGATGCAGGACATGGTGGCAAAGACCCCGGCTGTAATGGTGTTACACATAAAGAAAAAGACATATCACT
>CAZRNW010000619.1:0-2475 GCA_964601535.1 uncultured Flavobacteriaceae bacterium | reverse complement strand
CCTTTGCACGATGTTGAATTGGAATTCGGTGATAAATTCAAGAAAGAGCAATTTGAAGTAGTGATTGGTGATACACGTAATGCCGACAGGATGCGTAACGTATTCAAAACCTTTAAACCAAATATTGTTTTTCACGCCGCAGCTTATAAACATGTGCCGATGATGGAGAATAATCCATCAGAATCTATTTTGAATAATATTTTAGGAACAAAAATTACTTCGGATTTAAGCGTTGAGTTCGGCGTGCAAAAATTTGTGTTTGTTTCTACTGATAAAGCTGTGAATCCGACAAATGTGATGGGTGCATCAAAGCGCATCGCCGAAATTTACATTCAGAGTTTAGGAAAGAAAGCGACAACTAAATTTATCACCACCCGTTTCGGAAATGTATTAGGTTCGAATGGTTCAGTTATTCCAAGATTTAAAAAACAAATTGAAGCGGGCGGACCGGTTACTATTACCCATCCTGAAATCACACGTTACTTTATGACGATTCCTGAAGCCTGTCAATTAGTTTTGGAAGCAGGAAGTATGGGTAAAGGCGGAGAGATTTTTGTGTTTGATATGGGGAAATCAGTTAAGATTGTTGACCTCGCCCGGAAAATGATTAAACTTTCAGGATTGGAAGAAGGCCGTGATATTAAAATTGTATTTACGGGTTTACGTCCCGGTGAAAAATTATATGAGGAATTATTAGCTGACGCAGAGAACACAATGCCAACACATCATTCTCAAATTTTAATTGGTAAAGTGCGTGAATATGAATACAACGAAGTTTCAAAAGTGATTGAAGAACTAATTCAACTATTCGATACACAAGACAACACTAAAATTGTTCAATGCATGAAAGAATTGGTTCCTGAGTTTAAGAGTAACAATTCTGTTTTCGAAAGGCTGGATAACTAAATGCGTTTTTCTGCTTACGATATTGCCCCGCAAATTAAAAGAAGTCTTGAAGAGTTAGGATACAAACGTCCGACTGATATTCAGTACAAAGCCATCCCTTCAATTCTGAAATTAGAAGATGTAATGGCAATCGCCCAAACCGGAACCGGAAAAACCGCAGCCTTCGCCATTCCTGTAATTGAAATTATTTATCACCGCAAAAGAGATAATCCGGATAAAAAAGGGATCCGCGCAGTAGTGATGGTACCAACGCATGAATTGGCAATGCAAATCACGGAGGTGTTTCAGAAAATTGGCCGCTATACAGATGTAACTGCTTTGGGAATTTATGGAGGTGTCGATCAGGCTCCGCAAATTGAAAAATTACAGGAAGGCGTTGATATTATCGTGGCAACTCCGGGAAGATTATTTGATTTAGTAAGTCAGAAACATATTAAATTACGAAGTACTGAATTTTTGGTTTTGGATGAAGCCGATCATATGCTCGATATGGGTTTTTATGATGATATCAAAGAATTGATAACGTATTTGCCTTTAAATCGTCAAACTTTATTTTTCTCGGCAACAATTAACGAAGAAATAAAAGATTTAGCTTACTCCCTTGTAAAAAATGCTATCCGCATTCAGATATCGCCAAAAGATCCTGTATCAAAAAATGTTGATCATTCAGTGATGTTTGTTGAGATGGATGATAAACGTTTTTTTCTCGAGCGTTTGATTTATGAAAATCCCGAAAGTAAGATTTTAGTCTTCGTACGTACTAAGGTTCGTGCGGAAAGAGTTTTTGAAGCCATGAAACGTGTGAATATCAAAACCATTACTATGCATGGTGGAAAAGATCAGAGTGACCGTTTAGCGGTGATGGAGCAATTCCGTACTGGAGAAATAAAAGTATTGATTGCAACAGATGTCAGTGCACGAGGTATTGATATACCCGGCGTTAATTTTGTGGTGAATTACGATATGCCTGATGTGGATGAAAATTATGTGCACAGGGTAGGGCGTACCGGGCGTGGCACTCAAAAAGGACATGCAGTTTCGTTTTGTTCTACAGAGGAAAAACCTATCTTGAAACAAATAGAAAAGTTTTTAGATAAACCGATTAAAGTAATTGAAGTAAAGAAAGACGACTACAAAGAAACATTGATGTTTACTGAGGATACAAATGATAACTGGAAGTTATTATTAAAGGAAGCAGAACAAAATCAAAAAAAATTCAAAAAGAAACCGAATAAAAAGAAATAAAATGAAGCGTATTAAATTATTTCTCCTGATTACTCTTTTGAGTGTAAATGTTTACTCTCAAAAGAAAGCACCAAAATTAGTTGTAGGAATTGTGGTTGACCAAATGCGCACAGATTATATTTACCGGTATTGGGATCGTTTTAGTGAGGGTGGCTTTAAACGTTTGGTGAATGATGGTTTCTTTTGTAAGAACACACACTACAATTATGTTCCTACTTATACCGGTCCGGGTCATTCAAGTATTTACACGGGAGCTGCGCCAAATGTTCATGGGATTATCGCAAACGACTGGTTTGTAAAGGAAACCGGTGCTAAAATATATTG
>CAZRNW010000618.1:0-2476 GCA_964601535.1 uncultured Flavobacteriaceae bacterium | reverse complement strand
CCGGTTCAGGCAGATTCTGTTTTTGAAACCTTGCCTCCTTTAGAAAAAAGTATTTTGGATATTGGTAATTTCGGAAATAAAAGAGCTTTGCCTTTGCTGAAAGATATTCTTGAATCAGCTTACAAGAATTCGGATGCAGAATACATTGTTTATTCGAATGCCGATATTGGTTTAATGCCGCCATTTTACAATACCGTTGCGGATTATATAAAAGGCGGACACGACGCGATTGTGATTAACCGCCGACGCATTAAAAGCACATTGAACAAAGTGGAAGACCTCGATAAAATTTACAGCGAAGTCGGGAAAGACCATATCGGTTATGATATGTTTGTATTTAAGCGTGATTTATTTCCGAAATTTATTTTAAACAATACTTGCATTGGCATTCCTTTTGTGGGGAATGATTTATTTTTTAATCTGTTTTGTTTCGCCCAAAAGCCTGTTTTGTTAACAGACAAACATCTTACTTTTCACATAGGCTTGGAATTAGCCAAAGACTGGGGAAGTTCTGAACTGGAAAAACACAATTACAGGGAATTCAGAAAAACCACAAAAGCCTTATTGCCTCATATGGATATTACCAAGTTCCCCGGGGCTGAATTAGGTTTCTTTAAAAGACATTTAAAATGGCTGATGAATCCGACTTTGAGTTATACCGAAATGATGAAAGCGGATTTCAAACAATTGGGAAAGAAAAGGGATAAAAAAGTATACGACCCGAATTACAAAAAGCAAAGTTACTACGAGTGGTTGATTAAGAGAATTAATTTTGACGATTAGAGCCACGAATGGCACGAATTAACACTAATAGATTCGTCTAATCAGTGGCGGGCTAACAGAACTGTTTTACATCTGATGCGGTAATTTCTTTTCCGCCTAAAATCACTAAACGTTCAATTACATTTCTGAATTCGCGGATGTTTCCGGTCCAGTTACGTTTTTGTAATTCCTTTATCGCATCGTTGGCAATTGATTTTGGCGGAACGCCATTGTCTTCACATACAAGCGACAAAAAATGTTTTGCTAAGAGAGGAATATCATCGAGGCGATCATTTAAGGCAGGAACATGAATTAAAATAACACTTAAGCGGTGAAATAAATCCTCACGGAAATTTCCGGCAGCAATTTCTTTTTTCAAATCTTTATTGGTAGCCGCAACAACACGCACATTTACTTTTATTTCTTTGTCGCCACCCACTCTGCTGATTTTACTTTCCTGGAGAGCGCGTAATACTTTAGCTTGTGCAGAAAGACTCATGTCACCAATTTCATCCAGGAAAATAGTTCCGCCTTCTGCCTGTTCGAATTTACCTTTACGTTGGGCAACAGCGCTTGTAAAAGCACCTTTTTCGTGACCAAACAATTCACTTTCTATTAATTCGCTTGGAATGGCGGCGCAATTCACTTCAACTAATGGTCCGCCTGCGCGGTTACTTTTTTCGTGAAGCCAACGAGCTACTAATTCTTTTCCGCTTCCGTTGTTTCCGGTTATTAATATACGGGCTTCGGTGGGTGCCACTTTTTCAATAATCTCTTTTATTTCCTTGATTGGTTTTGATTCTCCAATTATATCAAAAGTCTTTGAAATTTTCTTCTTAAGTTGCTTCGTTTCAGTAACAAGAGAAGTTTTATCTAAAGCGTTTCTTACTGTTACGAGAAGACGATTTAAATCAATCGGCTTTGCCAGAAAATCGAAAGCTCCTTTTTTCACGGCATCAACGGCGGTATCAATAGTTCCGTGTCCGCTCATAATAATCAGTGCGCTTGGGATATTGGCTTCGTTTAATTTATTCTGTAATTCGAGGCCGTCCATTTTCGGCATTTTAATGTCGCTCAAAATAACATCGTAATTGTTTTTTTGCGCCATGCCAAAACCCTGAACACCGTCTTCGGCTTCATCCACTTCATATTTTTCAAACTCCAGAATTTCTTTTATACTCCGGCGGATTGCTTTTTCATCATCTATAACCAAAACTTTAGTCATGCTACAAAATTAAGGAATATTAAATATAACGCCCTCTTTCAGCGAATAAGTCGAAACCCGGAATTGTTTCAGGTTAAAATTTTTCAGGATGTAATCCACAAATAAACAGGAAATCACAATCATATCCACCCGCATCTCAATCAAACCTTTTATTTTTAAACGCTGTTCATAAGTAGAATGAATGACTTTTTCAGATAAAGGAAAATATTTTTCAAGATCAATTTTATATTCTGTTTTATCCGATAAGGTTTCGGTACTGTATTCCCCCGCCATCATATCCACAATCGAATCAAAAGCGCCTGAAGAACCAATTAATTCGAGAGAGGGATTTATAAGCCAAGCTTCTTTAAGTGGTTTTAATTCTTCATCGAAATAAGTATAGAGTTTATTTATTTCTTCGTCAGTAATAGGATTAGAAGGATTGATCAATTCCAGTAATCGCGCTGCCCCGAGTAAAAAACTCTGTTTCCAGAAAATTTTGTCTTTATT
>CAZRNW010000617.1:0-2476 GCA_964601535.1 uncultured Flavobacteriaceae bacterium | reverse complement strand
ACAAATGCCCATTATTTAAATGATGAAAATGCCATGAAAACAATTGAAAGTCAGTTAGATAAATTAATAATTTCGATGGATGGCACTACACAGGAAACTTACGAGCAATACCGCATAGGCGGCGATTTAAACAAGGTAATTGAAGGCACAAAAAACATTATAAAATGGCGCAAACAATTAAACAGTAAACGCCCTTTTATTGTGTTTCAGTTTTTGGTAGTGAAGCCAAACGAACATCAGATTGCGGATGTTTACAAACTCGCGGAAGAACTCGGTGTTGATGATGTGAAATTAAAAACAGCTCAGGTTTACGATTTCGAAAATGGCAATAAATTAATTCCGGAAAACGAAAATTACGCTCGTTACAAACAAAATGAAGATGGCAAATGGTCGATAAAAAATAAATTACTGAACCAGTGCTGGCGGATGTGGAGCGGATGTGTTATTACATGGGATGGATTAGTTGTGCCCTGTTGTTTTGATAAAGATGCTAAACATCAATTGGGCGATTTAAAAAATCAGAAATTTAAAGAAGTCTGGCTGTCTGACAGCTACAATAATTTCAGGAAATCAATTTTAAAATCACGAAAGGAAATTGATATCTGTACGAATTGTACTGAAGGCACTAAAGTGTGGGCTTAACGCTTATTCGCTTCTTTTACGTAAGCATCAATAGCACCGCTCATACTTGGGTTTTGAGGATTTGGCGCGAAAACATCAAGTCTGTAACCTAATTGTTTTACGTTTTGTGCAGTTGCATGGCCGAATGCCGCAATGCGTGTATTGCCTTGCTTAAAGTTCGGGAAATTATTTTTTAATGAACGGATTCCGGCAGGCGTAAAGAACACCAGCATATCGTAATCATTTAAATTTTTTATATCTGCTAAATCCGCTGAAACCGTTTTGTAAAATACGGCCTTTGTATAAGTAATCTGTAATTCGTCCAGAAAATCAACAATCTGTTCTTTATGAACATCCGAAACAGGAAGAAGGAATTTTTCTTCGCGGTTTTTGCGGATAACATCCACTAAATCAATAATGGTACCATGACCGAAAAATATTTTGCGCTTGCGGTACTGAATATATTTCTGAAGGTAATAAGCTGTTTGTTCGTTAATACAAAAATACTTCATCGTTTCAGGAACTGTGATACGCATTTCGTTGCACACACGGAAATAATGATCAACCGCTTGTTTACTTGTTAAAATAACTGCGTGATGAACTAAAATATCAACTCGCTGAGCCCTGAAATCAATTGCAGAAACACCTTCGATTTTAATGAACTGACGGAAATGAACAAACAAAGAATGCTTACGCGCTAATTCGATATACGGGTTTTTATCGTTCTCGGGTTTTGGCTGGGAAACTAAAATATTTTTTACACGGGACTTTGGATGATTACTTACTTCAATAACCGGAAGCGGCGGTGGAGTATAAAGCGGTTGCTTGGCGTTCTTTCTTTCTTTCTTTACAACAACAACTTCTTCTTTCTTAATTTTTTCGGCTTTTACTTTTGGTGTCTTAACTACAATTTTTTTAGAAGGTTTCGCCACAACCTTTTTTGCAGGTTTTTTTGCTTTGGCTACTTTCTTAAGTTTAATTTTTTTAACAGGCTTTTTCTTTAAAGGTTTTTTAGGCGACTTTTTCTTAGCCAATTTTTTTGAAGCCTTGCTTTTTTTGGCTTTCCCGGCTTTTTTGCCTTTTCGTATAGACTTGGATTTTGTTTTTTTAGCCGCCATACATTAAAAATTTACTACCAAAAATTTTATTAAAACCAATAATGGTAAAATTTCTAAAGCGCAAAGATAAACAAATAATTGTAACAAGCCCACACCGTGTTCAACACACGCAAACAGGAAACCGCGGTAAAGCCTTAATACATAGCCCAGAACAAGAAATAAAGTAGCAGGTAAAACTATCCATTCAGGATTAACCGGCGATAATTCAACAATAATCATCACGGGTAAAAGTATTACCCCGATAGATTGATTGATGATTAAAGTATTGTTTATGTACTCGCTAAAAACAGTTCGCGTTTCGGTAATAAAACCAATAAAATTCGCTGCTAAAAATTTAACTGAATACAATAGTACCAATACCATCACAAAAAATATGTATTGAAACAGGCCGCCATTTTTACTGAGCACGTGACCAAAAACTAAATTTAGTTTATACAACAGAAAAGCTGTTATTAAAACAAAAACAACACTTAACAAAATGGAAACCCTTTTAAAAGGACCGTAATCTTCCCTTTCAATTTGACGCGCGACCTGTAAACTATAAGCTGCATTTAAAACCCTGAATGTTTTTTGTGGTGAAGTTGCTTTTAATAAAACCAACAAACAAAGTACAATAAATAAAACAACCGATGGCCAGTACAGAATTTGAGCATTGTTAAAAATGGCGGTATCGTGAATTGGCGACTGGCCATGATGCGATGGTGACGATGCCACGTGAACTTGCGGATTTGCTGCTG
>CAZRNW010000616.1:0-2478 GCA_964601535.1 uncultured Flavobacteriaceae bacterium | reverse complement strand
TACCGGTATCTTGTACCAGGCCTCTGCTTTTGCAGGGGCTTTTTTGTTTATGCTTTTCGTATATTTGAAACACGGGTATGATAAAATTCATTAAAGAGAATAAAACGTTTACGGTCATTTTTTTGCTGGCCTCGCTTATCCGTTTTTTGCCTGCTTTCAGATACGAATACAGTTACGATGAACTCTGCGGTTTGCGTAATTCTATCTATACCAATTGGCATGATTTGATTGATTACGGTGTAAAACTCGATACGCATCCGATTCTCGTCCAGTTGATTATTAATTGTACGGTAACTGTTTTGGGTTATGGGGAGTTTTGGGTGAAGCTTCCGTTTTTGTTGTTTAGTCTGGCCGCTATTGTTTACGCTTATTTATTTTCTTTAAAATGGTACGGAAAAACTGCCGCTTTAATTACGGCAAGCATTTTTTCATTCGCTTATATCTTTTTGTTTTACGCGCCCTTGGCAAGAATGTATGCCGGCGGTTTGTTTTTCAGTACAGCCCTAACTTATTATTTATTTGAAATTTGTTTTAATGAGAATAAAAAAACAAAGGATTATGTTTTGTTTGTGCTTTTTATTCTTCTGTGCGCTTTAAATAATCATTTAAGTTGTCTGTATGCTTTTACTTGCGGTGCTGCAGGATTATTTTTTCAGAACAAAGCAACTTTATTAAAATACTTAGGGGCTTGTGTAGCAGCGGTTTTATTGTACCTTCCGCATTTATCAATTACCATGTGGCAATTCGCGCAGGGCGGGATTGGTCACTCACAAGACGGTTGGCTTGCGGTACCTGATAATTTTGTGTTATTTGGTTTTTTAAAAACATTATTAGGGACAGGATATATCTGGATGGTGTTTTTGCTCTTAGTAGGAATTGCATTTGCTATGATGAAGCAATTCTCGCTTAATAAAAAATCAGTTGTTTTATTGATTCTCTTTTTTGTCAATTACGGAATTATTCATTGGTATTCGGTTTCCAAAGCCCCAATTTTTCAGTATTCCGTGATGTTATTTTCTGCGCCTTGTTTTATTTGGGCAATGACAGGAACAATTCAGCTAAAACCAAAGTGGGGAACAATTTCCGCAGTCGTTTTGAGTTTTGTTCTTATTTACCAGTCAGTTGCTGAAAAACATTTCTTTTTGAATGCAGTATCTAATCAAAACGGATCTCAGAGCAAGATATATTGCGAATTGGAAGACTCGTATGGTAAAGGAGAAGTAGAGTCGTATTACATGGCTTCACAAAAGTATTTTGTCATCAATTATGAATTGAAATACAAACGTAAGTTCAATTATTTTATTGGTGAGGATTTTAAGGATATCGCTTCCTTCAAAAAGCAATTAAGGGATTCAAAGGCTGAATTTATAGTACTCGGCGAGCCTACACATATGCAACTTGAAATGGCGATGGAAGTTTTTCCAAATGTTTGGGATAAATACCAGACATTAAATGTGAATTACTATGTGCTTAGTAAGCAATCAGGCCGCATGCATAGCTATGATGAGCCCTTCATGGATCGCGTTAATAAAGGTGCATTTAAACAGTTCGAGATAAATTTTAATAAGGAAAGATTGAATGGCACGATATATACAGTTGATTCATTAAATGAGTTCTGCTATTCTGCAAAAGCCGGATTAAAAAATTTAGAACTTGAAGAGGGCAATGTTATTCTGGCAAAAGTAAAATTACAGAGTAAAGAACAGTTGAATGATGTTAGTTTTAACTACAGCGTTCAAAATTCAAAAGATTCTACTTTGTTTTTTGGCGGTCCGGATACTGGTCAGTTTTACACTATGGATTCTACAGGGTATTGGGCTTATTCAGAAATATTCATTGGTTCTGATGTTAAAAAATGGCAGAGGGAAAACGCAAAAATTACTTTCTTTATTTGGAACAGAAGCAAAAAGAACTTCACGCTAAGTAATTTTGAAATAAAAGTAATCGATTACTGGCCTTCAAGATGGAGCTGGTGGGATTGAAATAGTTGGGAGTGGAGAGTTCGGAGTTCGGAGAAAAAATACATCTCCCAACTCCGAACTAAAAACTCCGAACTAACCTACAATCCAAATCCGTACGACGCAATCATTCCGTTAGGATATACGCCTTCCACTAAAACAGTTCCGGTTTTATTTTCTAAAGCTTTCTTCACATCATCTGCGGTGAACATTTTTTTCTTGTTGATGCTTGTAATCAGAAAGCCTTCTTTAATTCCTACATTGGCTAATTTGCCGCCGCTTAGTTTAGCAATCTTCACGCCGTTTTCTAATTTGAATTTATCAAGGTAATCCTGATTCACTTCTTCAAACGTAACACCTAAGCTATTAGAACTTGTTAGAATAGGCACCGATTTTTTAATCACTTCCGTTCCGTTTTTTATATTGGTTAAAGTAACAGGTAATGTGATTTCTTTATCGTTGCGAACAACAGTAACGGTTACCTTAATGCCAGGACGGTATTTACAAACTTGATCCTGTA
>CAZRNW010000615.1:0-2485 GCA_964601535.1 uncultured Flavobacteriaceae bacterium | reverse complement strand
CAAAGAAAACGAGCGACAATATACATTACAACTTTAGTTGTTACCGTAATTGGTATAGTAGGGATGTTTAAAATTAATTTTGTGGGTTATGTAGTAGATGATTTGCCTAAAAAAGACCCGGTATATACTGATTTGCACTTTTTTGAACGTGCATTTAAAGGAGTTTTGCCATTTGAAATTTCAATAGATACAAAAAAGGAAAACGGTGTTTTTGCTCAAAACGCCAGAGTTTTGTACAAGATGAAAAGCCTACAAGCTATATTTGCCGAATACAAAGAGTTTTCAAAACCGGTTTCGATAATTGAGGCTGTTAAATTTTCGTATCAAGCTTATAAAGGCGGAGACGTAAAATTTTATAGATTACCAAGCATTACAGATTTAAAAACACTATCGGAATATTCAGGCGGTTCGTTAACGGGGCAAAACAGTAGGTTAAAATTATTTATTGACAGCGCGAAAAGCATCACAAGGATTAGTTTCCAAATGGCTGATGTTGGTTCACAAAGAATAAAAGAACTGGTGGCGGAAATTAAGCCACAAGTGGACGAAATATTTGACCCAAAAGATTATAAAGTAAGTATGACAGGGCATAGTTTGGTGTTTTTAAAGAGCAATGATTATTTGTTATATAATTTATTGGAAAGTTTAGCGATAGAAATAATTTTAATTGCAATAGTAGGAATGGCTTTGTTTCGTTCGGTAAGTATTATTATACTTTCAAAATTGCCGTGTTTAATACCATTAATAATTACAGCAGGTTTAATGGGTTTTTTAGATATTAGATTTAAACCGTCAACCATTTTAATCTTTAGTATCGCGTTTGGGATTTCATCCGATGGGACAATTTATTTTCTTACTAAGTATAGGCAGGAATTACGAAAAACAGGAGACGCTTTTAAGGCTATCAGTGCTTCAATTAAAGATACGGGCTTAAGCATGGTTTATACATCAATAATTTTATTTTTTGGATTTTCTATCTTTTCTGTTTCAAGTTTTGGTGGTACTGCTGCATTGGGCATTCTTATATCTCTAACTCTTTTAATGTCTTTAATTACAAACTTGGTGCTTTTACCTGCCATTCTTCTTTCGATCGCAAATAAGAGGCATAATAAAGAAATGATGAAGAAACCGATAGTGGAGCTGGAAGACGAAGAGTGATTATGTGAATTGCACAAGTCTTTATAATTATTTGCCATGCTGCCGCAGGCTTGCGCTTCTGACTGAGCGTAGCGAGATGCGCAAAATCGTGGCTTCGCCACACCATATTGCTGTGCGGTGGGAGCGCAACCTTTTTGCAACCCACCTTGATCTAAAATTAAAGACGGGCTTGGTTGTGGTTTTTTGCATAGCGACCAAACAGTAAAAAAATCCGCCCGCATGCAAGAAAACCACAACTTGCAAAGTGGTTGCGCTGAAGGGATAGCCAAAACGGCTTTGCCGAAAAAGTGCGTTGGCTTGTGCGATAGGTGTCCTATTGGCTTTCAGCCAAAACGTGCGTCGGCAATTTTTTTTAAAGTCTTTTTAGCTGAATGTTCTTGTCGAAGCGAAATGGGCTGCTGTGCGGACGCCCCGAAGCGAGAACTCTTTTGTCTAACGCGATGTTTTTTTGGAACGTCGTCCGGCTGGTTACCTATAACTTGTTTATACCCGCTATTCTATAGCGCCAATCTGGCCCCCGTTGGGTAGATTAGCGCTACTCGGTAGCGGTTTATTTCCATATTAAATTTACCAAATTATTTCGTTATCCCCTCCAAACTAAACATAAATGCATAGTTCAAAGCCACATCTTTTAAATAATCAAAACGCCCGCTGGCTCCGCCGTGTCCGAATTTCATATTGGTGTGCAATAATAAAACGTTGTTGTCTGTTTTCATTTCACGCAATTTTGCTACCCATTTGGCAGGTTCAAAATATTGTACCTGACTATCGTGCAAACCGGTTGTCACCAGTAAATTCGGGTAATTCTTTTTTTCTACGTTTTCGTAGGGAGAATAGCTCTTCATATAAACATAAGCCTCTTTGTTTTTAGGATTTCCCCATTCGTCAAATTCATTTGTTGTTAAAGGAATACTTTCGTCTAACATGGTATTAATCACATCCACAAAAGGCACATGCGCTAAAACACCGCGCCACATATCAGGAGCCATATTAGTAATGGCGCCCATTAATAATCCGCCGGCACTTCCGCCTTCGGCAAATAAATGTTCTTTGCTTGTGTATTTTTCGTTTATCAAAAATTTCCCGCAGTCAATAAAATCGGTAAAGGTGTTTTTCTTTTTCATCATCTTGCCGTCTTCATACCACTGACGCCCCATTTCCTGTCCGCCCCTTATATGCGCAATAGCATAAGCAAAACCGCGGTTCAATAAACTTAAACGCGCACTGCTGAAGGTGGCATCTATACTGTTACCATAACTGCCGTAAGCGTATAATAACAATGGCGCTTTGCCGTCTTTCTTAAATCCTTTTTTATAAACAATGGATA
>CAZRNW010000614.1:0-2486 GCA_964601535.1 uncultured Flavobacteriaceae bacterium | reverse complement strand
GGCTGCGGCTTTTGCATTGGGTGCAGATGCTGTTCAGATTGGAAGCAGATTTGTTGCAACACCCGAATCTTCGGCTCATCAAAATTTTAAAGATGCTGTTGTAAAAGCAAAAGAAGGCGATACAATTTTAACTTTAAAACTTTTAACGCCGGTGCGCTTAATTAAAAACGAATTCTACCAAAAAGTTTATACTGCCGAACAACAAGGCGCAAGTGCCGAAAAAATTGCAGAAATTCTTGGCCGGGCACGTGCTAAAAAAGGAATGTTTGAAGGCGATTTAAAAGAAGGCGAATTGGAAATCGGACAAATTAGCGGCGCTATTGACGACATAAAACCGGCAGCACAAATTGTTGAAGAAATTATTGCTGATTTTAAAACAACAGTTAATCGTATGCAGAAGCAAATTAATTTTTAATTGCCGAAATTCCTGTCCTGCCTTTTATTTCATTCATCCACTTTAAAGCAGTTTTCTCGTCCGAAAAAACTTTAATCGGAACACCTGGCTTAAGATAACTGATAAAAAAATTACCGATTATTTTACTCACTTTACTCGGTGCGATAATGGCTTTACAAATTGCATTTTTTGTCACTTTTTCAGAAGCCGAAAGCTCACGGGCCTTACGTGTAATATTACCCGTTTTAGGTGCGGCAAAAATTACTGAGTAAGATTGTCCTTTAACAAAATTATTTTTTGCATCATTAATTTCTAAAATGTCGTTTTCATCCAGTTCTGCATTTTCTTTTATGATAATTCTTATCAAATTATCATTCAGCAACTGAACCTTTGCCTTTTCAAGCTCCACAAAATCAATAACGTCCATTTTAACCGAAATAATAGCTAAAAATACCCCTTTTTTATCATACTAAACATAAATGCCTTGTTAAAATTTAGCTTAACTTTAAGGCGTTACTTTTGAGGGTATCATACAATGATTCAGTTCGAGAAATTTAAATTAAAAAATAATTTAACTGTTATTGTTCATCAGGACAAAGCCTCGCCTATGGCCTGTTTAAATATTTTGTATGATGTTGGCGCGCGTGATGAAGATGAAAGTAAAACAGGCTTCGCGCATTTGTTTGAACATTTAATGTTTGGCGGCAGTATTAATATTCCGAATTACGATGAGCCTGTACAATTAGTTGGCGGAGAAAATAACGCTTTTACAACAAACGACATTACCAATTATTATTGCACAGTTCCTGCCGAAAATTTAGAAACTGCTTTTTGGCTCGAGAGTGACCGTATGCTGAGTTTAGCATTTACCGATAAAAGTTTAGAAGTACAGCGCAGTGTGGTGATTGAAGAATTTAAACAACGTTATTTAAACCAACCTTACGGAGATGTTTGGTTGTTGCTGCGTCCGCTTTGTTATAACGTTCATCCTTACAAATGGGCAACGATCGGAAAAGAAATTTCGCACATTGAAAATGCAACAATGGATGATGTAAAATCTTTTTTCAAAAAACATTATCACCCGGGCAATGCTATTATGGTAGTTACCGGTAATGTTGAATTAGAACACGTAAAACAATTATGCGCGAAATGGTTTGAACCCATTCCTGTTGTAAATAAACCAAAACGTAATTTACCGGAAGAACCAAAACAAACTGAAGCGAGAAAATTAACGGTAGAACGCGATGTGCCGGTAAGTTCCATTTACAAAGCTTATCACATGTGCGCCCGACACGATAAAGAATATCATGCTTATGATTTGCTATCAGATATTTTATCCAGAGGAAATTCTTCGCGTTTATATAACGCTTTGGTTAAAGAAAATCCATTATTCTCTGAGATAAATGCCTACGTAATGGGTGATTTTGATAAAGGATTATTTGTTGTTTCAGGAAAATTAAGCGAAGGTGTTGAAATGGATGCAGCAGAAAAAGCAATCTTAAAAGAATTAGAAAAAGTAAAAACGGAATTGGTTTCAGAAACCGAATTACAGAAATGTAAAAACAAAGTAGAATCGAGCATTACATTTTCCGAAACCGATATTTTAAATAAAGCCACTAACTTAGCCATTTCCGAATTATTAGGTGATGCCAAGTTGATTAATGAAGAGATAGGAAAATATCTTGCAGTGAATGCAAATGATATAAAAACCATCGCCCTAAACACGCTCAACGAAAGCAATTGCTCTACATTGTATTATTTAAAGAAAAAATAATTGTAATGGATTCAATAAAAAAACGTCTGGCTGAATTAAAATTTAATCCTGAAATTATTTCGAGGTATGATGAAGCGCACCGTTATTATCACACCATTGAACACATTCAGGATGTTTTAAATAAATTAAAAGAAAAAGGTTTGGAAAAAAACGATGAACTGTTTTTAGCAGCCGTTTTTCATGATATAATTTACAATCCAAAATCAAATACAAATGAAGAGGACTCAGCGAATTTATTTTTAAGCGAATCTAAAAACTCTTCTTTAAGCGCCGAACAAAAAGAACATATCAAACAATTAATCCTCGATACCAAATCAC
>CAZRNW010000613.1:0-2490 GCA_964601535.1 uncultured Flavobacteriaceae bacterium | reverse complement strand
AACTCGTAAGTAGCATTTAAAGCGCCTAAGTTTTTAGAAACTTTATTTAATGAGTCACCAATTGAAGTACCGGCATCATTTGAACTTGCCAGACTTTCCATTGTAGAAGCTGCAGCTTTGTAAGTATCTGCTAAATTAGCAACACTCTTAGAAGCATTTTTAACACTGTCAACATACTCGTTAGTAGCAACAGTAGCGTTACTGATATCAGAAATTTTGCCTGCAGTTTCGCTTAAAGAACGCATTCCGTTTCCTAAGCTTTCTATTAAAGCGGGACCGATTTTTGCGTCTTCTAATAAATTATCTAATTGATTGGTTATTGGTAAATCGCTGTGTCCGTCACCTTCTTCAACGCCCATACCACCTAATTCAGGGTATGCTAATGACCAATCGTATTCTTCATGTGGAATATCAGACGCGAATAACGCGAATAAGAACGCCTCAGTACCAAGGCCGAGGATAAGCATTGGACCAGAACCTGGCCAGTGCATGATTTTAAATAGGGCACCCAAAATTACAACGGATGCACCAAGGCAAGATGAAAGGTGTAAGAACCTTTTAAATCCTTTTACTTTAGGAAGTTTGTGACTCATAGCTCGTGTTTGTTTGTTAGTTAGTGTTTGTTAGTTTGTGTTTGTGTGTTTGTTGTTAATGCTAAAGATTAAATATCATCCCCTTTCGAACGACCTAAATAAGTCATTACGTTACGGAATCCTACATAACATTTAGCAGTATCTTGATATTCATAAGTACGGGATGAGGTTTGTAAATAATAACCGATGTCTTTCCAGCTACCACCACGAATTACTTTACGTTTTAATACGTTTGCATCTTTATCCTGAGCTTCATATAAGTAATCAGGGTTTAAGTCATGAGCAAAGTCGTAAGCTGATTCATCAAATGCGTTACTTGTCCACTCCGAAACGTTTCCGGCCATACAATATAAACCGAAATCATTAGGGTTATAAGAGTAAATATATACCGAGTGGAATCCACCGTCATCGATATATGAACCACGCATTGGTTTATAATTACCTAAGAAACAACCGCGGGCGTTACGGATATAAGGACCTCCCCAAGGATACGGAGATAAGTCAAGATCACCACGAGCCGCTCTTTCCCACTCTGATTCAGTTGGTAAACGGAAATCGTTAACGATAGTTTGACCTGTACCCATTAAATAGTTGTTTAATAATAATGAACGCCAGATAGAGAATGCACGAGCTTGCTTCCAGGTAATACCAACAACAGGATATTGGTCGTAAGCCGGATGCCAGAAGTACATATTCGTCATCGGTTCGTTAAATGAATAAGTATAATCGTGTACCCAAGCTAAAGTATCAGGGTATACATTAATAATGTCTTTAATAATGAATGCTGAACGGTCAACACCTTTACGTTCGCGCGGAACATAATTTCCTTGCCCAACAGAAACCTGATCTTTTACATTATATGTACCTAAAGTTTTTGCGTCCTTTCCCGGATCACCTACAGGTGTAGATGGAGAACCCGGAGCATTATTCTGACCGTCATTTAATACAACACCGTTCATATAATCGGCTTTTTTGTATTCATGAGCTGCATCCTGGATATCAGGAGATTTTTGAGGAATGAAGCGGTTTGATTTAGAAGCCGCTAAACGGATATCAATTCTGTAATATTCGTAGTTTAATTTACGGGTATCAATTTCCTTACGATTATAGAAACGTTCTACTTCAGGTAAATACATTGGCTGTAAATCGGCACGGTAATCTTCATCCGGACTATCCCAGTTAATGTTCTTTTCCCAGTTTAAGTATGGGTCCTGAAGGTTATTATCACCTTTAAATACAGGCCATACATCTAAGTAATCTTCCTGAGTAATACCAAATTCTTCTGCTTCAGGGTTTGAACCGTGAGCTAATAACTGGCGAGCAATAGAATCTCGCACCCAGTATACGAATTGGCGGTATTCATTATTTGAAATCTCAGAGTCGTCAATATAGAAAGCCTGAACGGAAACCATTTTGGACTTGGCGGTATGCGCCATCGGGGTTTCTTCGTCGCTAGGGCCCATGTGGTAGCTTCCCATCGGGATCCAAAGGGTACCGTAAGGATCAGGCTGGAACCATGGTTCACGGCCCCCAACACCCAATAGCTCACCGGTTTTCTTATTACAGCCTGTTACAACTGCGATAAAAGAAGCTAATACCAAGAGTTTTTTCATAATTGTTCTTTTAGTTTATAACCTTATTACTGGCTTTTAGTTACAAATGTACGTTATTAACAAATTGTTAACAAAAGCTGGTAAAGAGGTTTTAACGATAGTTTCTTAAAAAGGTTACAATATTAATTAATCCAAGAACCTAACGTTACCATATACAGTAGGTTTTGTCTTCTTCTGAGTCATACAATAACCTAGCATAATTTCATGAGTACCAGATGTATAGCCTTTAATTTTAGACATCGTGTAATCATAAGAGTAGCCAATTTTTAAAGCCTTATCTTTTA
>CAZRNW010000612.1:0-2510 GCA_964601535.1 uncultured Flavobacteriaceae bacterium | reverse complement strand
AACTATTTTAATGGTATCTGTTTTCAGATTAGGTTCCTTCTTAGTTTTCAAATAACCAACAGCTGTATTGTTTTTGAAATTGAAGGTAATATCATTATAAACCCAATCACCGCCGTCGTTCGAATTCCTGATGTATTTAAATGGTTTAAGGGTTGAGGTATCGTTATAGCTTTCGTATTTGTCTCTCACTTTAAAAAACCAATCCCAGTTTTTTTTTGCTGTTGCCCTCACCAATAAAATGAAATAAGGTTTTATCATTCACTATTTCTTCTTTTACCGAAAATTTTACATAACCGGCATCCACCCAAACCAAGCCCCAGCTATAGTATACCTCGTATTCTAAAATTTCTCCGGCTTTAAAAGGTTTTCTATCATGTACTGTAATCTGGCTTTCCAGATTACCACAGGTAAAAATTAATAAAAGAGTTAGGGTGCTGAATTTTATTTTCATCCGGATATCATAGTTATTTATCCCACTTTTTTTGTCTCTTGTGTTTACCCTTAAAATTAAAACGGTAAATAAGTGATGTAATCACGCAGGTACCCGAAACAGCTAATCCTCCGACGGCAAGTTCACTTACCGGTCGCTCATTAGAGAGATCGAGCATTAATGGAATCATTGCTGTTGCACCAATCGAGGCAAATATACTTTCGGTCAGATCCATATCTCTTGGCCAGACATGATAAGGCAAGTTGAAATTAATTGCTTTGCTCTTATTAATTTCGAAATTATTTTTATAATCTGAAGGAATGATTTTAAATCTGGTATACATTAATGTTGAATCCTGGTTCGCTAAAGAACAAAATGAGAAACAGATTAAACATAAGATAAGTGCTGAAAGTTTCATGGACGTTTTTTTACTCCATCTCCTCAATATCTTTTTCGTCAGGCTTACCTGCTTTGCCTTTATAATCTTCAATTGTACCTTGCCTTAAACGTACTTTAAAACCGACAATCGTGGCAGTGGAATATTCTTTAAAAACATCTCTGAAAGTAAGTTTAGGCTCATTTTTTTTCTTTGCCTTATCAGGCTCAACAGGAAATAAATAAGTTTGCTTGATAAAAGGTTTGGTTTTATCGTAATGGAAGTTTCCTGTTTTTTTTCCTACATTAATATATTTACCGCCGTCTTTCGTTGTAAGAATAATATTATTATAAAATATGCCTAAAAATTTATCGCCGGTATATTCAATCTCGGCCATTATCTGAAAATCATCTTTTCCGTGATCAGGCTCCATTTTTTTAACCATCCTCCATTTAATAGGTCCTAAAGCACGGTAGTTTTCTTTATTTATATCAATATCCTCTAATTCGTAAACGGATTCAACTTTTTCTGTGACCTGTATTTTGGTGAAATCATATTGTAATGACTGTGCCCTGAAATCACGCCCTTCAAATTTTAGAGTAAATTTTTTAATGTATTTTGGCGGTACAACGATTGTTTTTTTCGAAGAGGCACTGTATTTTTCATCCGACCCGTAAACTTTCCCGAAAACCTCCCATGGATTAATAATCATAAACTGATCGGTTTGATTACTAATGCTGACAATGCTCTTGAAATATTTTTCGGTAGCCAGGCTTTTGGTAATTTCTATTTTTGAACCGTTAAATTCAAATAAGGTGTCTTTATAAAACATTCTTCCATTATCCTCTTCCTGTGCGTTAAAACCCAGGTAAGTAAGACATAATAAAAGCAGAATTAATTTTTTTTGTATCTTCATCGCATTATAATTTACCCTAAAATAGTAAAAATATTTTGAAACGCCTTTTCTTAATACTTTTTTTAAATCTTCTTTCGTTTTGTGCCTTTCCGCAAAGTAAATGGTACCGTTATAATTGGAGTGGTGTGAGTTATAAGGATTTTCCAAATCTTAAAAAGGACGTTCATGATTTTTGCCTGAAGACTTACAGGGATAATATTTATGTGGGAAAATATTATGAAGTATTTTCTGCCGCGCACGCCCATAGCGCCCAGTCTGACATTAACTACGCGAATTTTTATTATAATTTTGATGCTGACCATAATAATTATCTGCGAAAAGTTCTTGAAACCGTCATCAGTGATACAACAATCACTAATAAAATCAGAATTTACGTGTGTTATGACCCCGATTTTAATGCCAGTATGGATGGTGCGGGTGTTTTGCGTTTGAATATTGGTTTTTTAACCGGTGTTGAAAGTGAAGCTGAATTAGCTAGTTTAATGGCGCATGAAGTTTCACATTTTATTAATGAGGATGCGATAAAACATTTCGGACAACGAATAGAGGCCTTTTACAGCGCATGGCGACCAGCCGGTTTCGGATTCTCAGTTTATGGAATCCCGGTTTATACATTTAGATTTAAGCAGGAAGATATATTGTTGTATAACAGAGCTGACGAATCTTCATCCGATTTTAAAGCCATTAATTTTCTTAAAAAATCACCTTACTCTTTAAAGTGAATGGCTGACATTCTTAGAAAATTTAAAAACGAAGAAATTAAAAGTGAAATAATGCATGGTGAATCG
>CAZRNW010000611.1:0-2515 GCA_964601535.1 uncultured Flavobacteriaceae bacterium | reverse complement strand
TTGCTCCCATTACTACTACTGGATTAGGATTGATGGTAACATTAGTAGTTGCGGTATTAGTACAACCATTTGCATCTGTTACAGTAACAGTATAAACACCACTTCCACTCGGTTGCGCATTAGCTTGTGTTGGATTTTGAGCGTTAGAATTGAAAGAACTTGGTCCTGTCCAGGTATAAGAAGTAAATGCATTTACATTTAACTGCATAGTATTTCCCTGACAATAAGCACCTGTATTATTTGCAACCGGTACCGGCAAGGCGTTAACCGTTAGTGCTGTTGTTCCGGAGCTGACACATCCGCCTGCATTGGTTACAGAAACAGAATATGTTCCGCTGTTAATGGGTTGTCCGTTTGTAATTGAAGGATTTTGTAAATTACTTGTAAATGCATTCGGACCTGTCCATGTATAAGTAGCAGCAGCAGGTGTAGAAAGATTTATAGTTTGTCCGGCACAATATGGTCCTGTATTAGCAGGAACAATGTTCGGTAAAGGATTAATAACGACGTTAATTGTATTACCGCTAGTACAACCTGCAGCGTTTGTTACAGAGACAGTGTAAACACCGCCCATTGCAGCGGTAGCATTTGTTATGGTTGGATTTTGTGCATTGCTCGTAAATGCGTTCGGTCCTGTCCATGTATATGACGTAGCGGCGCCGACCGTTAGATTAATATTACCGCCTAGGCAGACGGGACTATTGCTTCCCGGAACGACGACAGGTAAGGCGTTGACTGTAACCTGAACCGTTCGTGTACCTGTACATCCCGCAGCTGAAGTTCCTGTTACTGTATAAATGGTTGTTGATGCAGGAGTAACTGTAATAGCGGCTCCCACAATATTTCCCGGATTCCAGGTATAAGTAGCAGCTCCGCCTCCTGTTAAGTTAGAAGTTTGTCCTGCACAAATTGCGGCAGGCGCAGCAACTGCTGTAACTGTTGGATTTGGATTAACGGTTACACCAACAGTTCCTGAACCAACGCAACCTGCTACTGAAGTTCCGGTAACAGTATAGGTTGTACTTACAGTTGGTGTTACGTTCATTGGATTACCTACAATATTTCCCGGGGTTAAAGTATAAGTAGAAGCTCCGCCGCCAAGAATAGCAACGTTCATGCCTGAGCAAACAGAAGTAGGCGTTGCAGTTCCTGTTACAGTTGGAGTAGGGCAGCAGTTATAATAAATAAAAACACGTCCGCAATTGAAGTTTACTTCAGACCAGATATTTTGCATGGTAACGGCAGCAAGACAACTCTGCATACCGCTTCTAGATAAAGTTGTAGGGAAACCTGCAATAGTTGTTCCAAAATTTGCACCATCGTAACTATTAATACAAGTCGGTCCGCGTGAACCATAAACACCAATTATTTGTCCTGCAGTAACCGGAACGTTACATGAAATCATAGAATTCGGAACATAATTCTGATTCTGAAATAAATTTACAAATGCATTGGTTGTACCCGGAAAGGCAGGCGGAGCGCCGGCTGTAAATCTAACAATTGCACAATTTTGTGCAGCTGTACTCATATCAGGTGCAACATAAATTCCACAAATGGTAAAATTAACAGGCGCTGTAAAGTGATAACCCCTTACCATGGATGTAAAACTTGAGCTTTGCGGTCCGATTGCTACTTGTGTTTGCGCACTTAAATTACTGAAGAGAACAAACGCGGTTAAAATTAAAAATATCTTTTTCATGGACGGGATTTTAGTATTGGGTAACAATGTCTTTTCTTGATTTCAGTGTATTAATAATTAGGTCAGGATTTTTTTCCATCCATTTTCTTAATTCATCTTTATACGCGGCATCTGCTTTTTTAGCAGAATTTATGACAGGAAAATCTTTCTGATCTAAAAATACCTGAGCGTCGGCATTTGATTTTTGCGGATTCGAAATACGCTCGAGAATTAAATCCTGCGCTTTATTAAAATCGTAAGTATAGCCTGACGGCGCATCGCTTGGCGGTGTTACTTTTTTTGCATTGTTCTGTGCATGCATGGAGGTACTGAAAGCGAAAAACGCTAAAAGGAATCCTGCGAGTTTAATGTAACTTTTCATTTTATCTTAATTTGTTTAATTTTTTTATTCGTCTGAATCAGTGCAAAATTACTGAACCTATTTGGCTAGTTATCAGTTTAGTAAAACCTTTTAGACTAACCCTATTAAATTTACTATAAATAGGCGGTTTTAGTGATGATTTACAATAGGCGGAAGGGCCTGAATACTCGAAAAAAAGGGGTATTCACGCAATTAACAAAGTAATGAACAGAAACAGGAGGGAAATGGGAATTATTTCATCAGAATAACATGACCTTTTAATTCATGTGATTTACCAAAGACATCGGTTACATTTATTAGCCAGGCATAAGAACCTTCTTCAAGAATTCCGTATTTCACATCATTCTTTGATTGCATAGTGCCGTCCCATCCTTTTTCAAATTCTTTGGTTGAAAATACTTTCTCACCCCAGCGGTCGAAAATATTTATTTCATATTTCACAATACCAAATCCTT
>CAZRNW010000610.1:0-2518 GCA_964601535.1 uncultured Flavobacteriaceae bacterium | reverse complement strand
AATATCTAAAATAGTAGATTTACGCAAGAAAGCATTTCCGGTAGTGAAAATATCCGAAACAGCATATTTTCTGTTCCGTTCCGGTATAAAAGTCTCATCTTTTCCTGGAGGTACAACAACGCCGGTACTTACATCACAGTTAGTTTTTTCGATTAATGAAAGGTGCTCTTCAACCATATTTGGCCAAGCTTCGGCATCGTCCTCAAACAATAGTATCCATCTGTTATTTGCAGCTGTTACGGCAGTATTACGAGCGGTACACTGTCCAGCATGTTCCATGAAAATTACCTTTACTAATTTACGTTCAACATATGGTTTGTATAATTCCTCCTGACGGAAAGCAGTTGGTGTTTGGTCAACTACTATAATTTCGTCAGGTGGTAGCGGTAGGGCAAGTAATGAATCAATGCTTTTTATTATATAGTCATAACGATTGATTGTTGGAATAATGGCAGAATATGTAATAATTTCCTCTGCCTTATTGGGGTTTCGCAGTTCAAATTTATATGTATGTTTAATCGGCAATGGTAAGTTTATATTTTTGGGACGCCCGATATAACTACCTTCGAAGAAAAAATGACTGAATTGAAAAAAACGACCTGCCTGTATACCAAAATGCTTGTATGCAAAGCGACATTCATCTTCAATTGGGATTTTTTGAAAAGTATGCGTATTCCCTTCCATTTTGCCAATCAAAGGAAAATTACATGGCTTTCCACCACAAACTAAAACCCGATAACAAAAATCCATCAGGGAAGCTCGAATATCAATATATTCCTCATCAAAGGGTCCAATGTTTTGGATTAACTCAGAACGAAATGCAACCCAATCTAAGGATGCTTTCCAACTTACACTTTGGTGGTATTTTTCTGGATTTAATAAAAACCAATTGAAAGCACAAACTTGTAATGACTCAAATGCTACACCTGATCCAAAGCTCAATCCACTATGTGCAATATCGGCGGATTCTAGCATCTTGATGATTGTTTCCTCGCTAAACATTGTGGAAATAACAGGGCTTGCAATACAAATATATTCATTGCTGCACTCCTGTAGCAGGAGTGTATTCAAAACCTTAACTTCTGTAATTTGAGTCGAATCAACCTGGAGTAGTGACATTCTTGATATTAGACTTAGTGTTTATCATTTAATAAAAGGTTGTGTTCTGGTACCATCCAAGCAGGGTGAAGAAATATGACGGTTGTAAAGAAAAATGTACCTAAAAATGTGAACAAAGCACGTCCAGGATAAACCAGCTCACCGAAAAAATTTGCAGCCAACAAGCCCAAATAGAGACTAATCCAATTCATTGCATAATACCTTGCGATGGCAGTGGGTGAACGCCTAGCTTTTTGCCATCCAAGTCTGAACAAAAAGACAATAAAAGACATATAGTTTATGAATCCAATTATACCTTGTTCGGCGATGATATTCAAATAAGCATTATGAGCTGCAACTGCTGCCCCACCTATACCTTTGGTTGCATTCTGAAAACCTGCGCCAAGTATAAAAAACGTTGGATTTTTTATCCAGTAATTAATTGAACTGGCATAAATTGAATTCCTGCTATCGTCAACCTTAGAAATTAAACTCCGGTCGTTTTCTTCTATAACATCAAACACAGAACGCTTAGTATCTTCGTGTGAGGTAATTGTACGGTAGAGCAGGATTTTTTGAATAGAAGTGCCTGATGCAGTTACATCACTTTTGATAAAGAAAAAAATACTGCCACCAATTATGATTGCGATAGGAATCCATTTTGTTTTTTGGGTTAAAATGAGGCTACTTAAAAAGTATATACCCAATATCAACCAACCAGAACGTCCCAAACATGCAATCATTGAATAAAGCATGGGAACAATTAACCCCATTAACAGCCAGCTTGACAAACCAGTAATAGACATTCTGGTAATGACCATGATAATACCAAAGGCCATCATAACGCTGTAATGGGTGTGATTGGGAGCTAATGTTGCAGTACTAAGCAACCCATCTCCTCCCCAATAAACCGCATAGTAACTAGGCCAAAAATTTGGTATAATTTTTAATGATTGTAAAGTTCCAAGTATTCCAATTATAGTTAATGCCGTTATGTGTATATTAAATAGAATGTTCAATTGTCTTTTGTTCTGAATCCAAAAAAAACCCAACACAAAAATACTGGCAAAAGCAAAAAAACGGAAATATCGAATCAAACCTATGGCTAAATGTTCTATGTCACTGATGTAGAGTGTCACAAATAACCATAGGAATGCAGTTATCAACCACCACAATAACATCCGATGTGCAAGTGACATGCGGTACCAAATCTGAAAAAATTTACGTCCAATAGGAATGATGCCAACCACTAGAATCCATAGATAGGCCAGGTCATACACACGAATCTCCGATGCTGTGATACCAGCAACCAACCCAGTACGCAAAAGAGGTAAGCAATACAAATAGGACAGGCTGAGGATAGTTATCCACAGAAAGTGTTTTGTCCATACCGTTTTATCCCCTAACCTAAGATTCATAC
>CAZRNW010000609.1:0-2519 GCA_964601535.1 uncultured Flavobacteriaceae bacterium | reverse complement strand
TTATTCTTCCCGTCATGTTTCTAGTTTTGCGGCACTGCGTCTAGCCTAATCCGTTATGCGGCAGCTTAAAAGACGACACAACAAGACAGACAATGAATAAAAAAAGAGTAACTGCAATATTGATTTTACTGTTTTGTGTGACCATCCCAATCTTAACTTTAAGTTTGTTTCCGACTCCTTGTGGCTACGGACTTTGTTTATTGATTTATTATCCAATCATATTTTTAGTAGGCGGACTAAGTGCTTGGACATATTACAAGTTCAGTGACAAAATTAAATTCAGCAAGACAATATTTTTATTGACAATTCTTGTGCTTGACATTACAATATTGACCTACTTCTATCCAAAAGGTGAATATTTTCCAACAAATCAATTAAGTATAGCAAGACAAGTTTCAATCAACTATGACAACTTACAACTTGTTGACATTTTCAAAGCGACTGAAGAACGAAATTTTTTAATGATTACAGCACTTTACCACAAATTCAATTTACCAACAGAAACATATAGCGTAAGGTATTGCTTCATTGACAAAAGCGGCAGTTGCGACACAATTCATAGAGAGTTCAATTATTTCATATCTGACAAAATGGTTGTGACCAACAATACAGACTTTCATTACGACTTAGACTTTAAAGAAGGTTCGTTTACGTTTACAGACACAGTTGGAAATCAAGATTTCACATTCAAAGTTGGTTATCCCGACTTTGGAAAATATAGAAAAGACTTCACAAACAGTTCTTCAGACCTTTCAGACAAAGGAGAAAGAATTACAGGACTTGTTAAGGATATTGGAACTTTAAGGGTTATAGTTGACGAAACACAACCGAAATTTGAATATGGGTTCGCAAGACTTTTTGACAAGTATTTAAGTTTGACAAAATGAATAAAAGCACAGACGACCGAAAAGAAAGCCGACCGCATAACACGGGTTTTGCGTCAGGCGGGGCTTTGTGTGAAATTGAATTTTTAAACAACGCTTATGCGTTCGTCACGGTTGACAGGACTTCGTCCCGTCTCCCGCCCGAACGCAAACCCCGAAACCGTTAGAGGCCATACTAACTATTAATTATGCTATATTATGCAAAGTAATAAAACAGTAAAGGAAATTATATATTTGGCAATATTAATAATTGTCATATCATCTTGCACAAAAGATTCTTTACCATTTATTGATCAATATAGAATGTACAAGTGTGATGATACAGTATTGAAAGATTCAATATTGGTTTCAAATGTCCTCATTGGCAAATGGGAGTGGCGATATATTTCTTGTCCTTGGATCTCGAATCCAGCAAATGAGAATGATTATAGGGGACTTTCGATGCATTTTAATAAAGATCATACTTTACATTATAAACAAAACAATATCACATTGGACACTTCCTCGTGGAATTTAATATTGGATAATAATAAAGATTATAAATTAAAAATAGGACAGAAACAGAGTCAATATGGAGATTTTATAATTATATGTAATGATGTACTTGAGTTTTATAATAGTCATGTTGATGGATGTGATTTTTACTTTAAAAAGAAAAGATAAAAAGAAAAGATAAAAAGTACGGCCTCTAACACAGCATACACACAATCACGCAGCAATTTTCCGGTTTTTATTTTTAGCAAATACAGAAAATTAAAATGTTGTATTTTTACTCTAAGCTTTATGGTCTTGCGTAATTGCGTGTATGCAAATCCGTTAGGGGCGACTTAAAATTAGTAACATGAAATTCATCTTTCTTATATTAATTAACTTTGGTGTATTAGAAACATTTAGCCAAGTTGATACTAATGATATTCTAGTTATAAAAGAAGTGTTATCCTCTGAATTAAATTACCAACATTCAATAGCGTATACTGATAGAATTGAGAATTGGATTATTAATTTTATTAAAAATGAGCTTGATAATTACATCGCCAATGGAACCAAAGAATATCACTACGGCCCATTATTAAAAATGGACGACTCTGAAAAAGATTCACTATACAGTCAAATTGAAGAACTCAGATATTTTGTATGGCGCGATAGTCTTATCAATAATTCAAGAGTAATTGTTATTGATAGTTCAAGAGCTTTTTTCAGAAACTATTATGATTCCTTACCCAAAAATGAAAAATATAATCCTAATAAAATTGTTATTCATTGTTATAAGGATACTTCACTCTTTTCATTTTCAAAACCTATTTATATAAGGAACCAAACAATTTGTTTGATATATTTTAGAAAACTAAATCAAATTTACAAAGGGAATGAAGAACTAAACTTTTACAAAAAGGAAAGAAACATTTGGTATAAATGGATAACTTTACATTCGGGGACATTCGAATAAAGCCGCCCCTAACACGGCATAGACTCTACCCCGCCATGCATCTTAAATCATTCTCTTTTAATTTTTTCAGATATTAAAAAACTAATTCCCTATTTTTGGCTGCTAAACAATTGGCGGTGCAGCGTCTATACCAAATCCGTTATCGGTCATGCCATACATTATATGAGACTTAAACAAAAAACAAAATG
>CAZRNW010000608.1:0-2524 GCA_964601535.1 uncultured Flavobacteriaceae bacterium | reverse complement strand
ACTATTGTGCTAGCAGGGCTAAGTTGTATTGGTTTGACAAGTGTAATAATGGTTTTGCGTTACCGTGGCGAATTCTATACTATAAAAATGTATCAGCACCGCGCTTTAAAAGAAGAATTACCAGCCATACACGCAGGCTACGAAGCTTTGAGTTTTGCTTATAGTATTGATCCTACTTCTGTGCCGGTACATTGGTACACTGCTAACTCTTATGCTAATTTAAAAGATTACAATAAAGCACAACAGGATTTTATTTTATCTTACAAAATTAGTCCCTACAACAGAAATGTGTTGAGCGATTTAGGCTCTTCTTATTTTTACACCGGTAATAAAGAACTCGCTAAAAAATATTTTAACGAAGCTTTGCGCATCAGTCCGCGCTTTGATGACCCGAAATTAAATTTAGCTGCGATTTATATTCAGGAAAAAGAATGGAAAAAAGCTGATACATGTTTACAAACTATGTTTAAGGATTCTGAACGAAGAACGCAATACCAGAGAATGGTAAATGCTTTTTTGCACTAATTACCTGAACATGTTTTTTATCCTTTTAGTTCAATCCTTTATTTAGTTTAGAGTTTTTTCTTCGTATTTTACTCAATGGAACGGATTTGAATAAACCCTTTGATTCGATTTGAATATTTTGTTTCATAATGTTTTCCTTCATACTTTTTGCGCCGCCAAAAAGTATGCAAAAAGCTCTTGATTCCTGAAGGTGATTTTCGCGCAAGAGGCAGGCGCGAAACCACGGATGAGGCTGAATAACGCCAGTAAACCCTGCAGCCGCTTCAAGCAAAAAAGTTCGCAGAATATTTTTTAACGCCCAGCCCTCTCAGCCTCACCACTATCACTGACAGGAATCAAAGCTCCGATAAGCTTTCTTCTTCAATCATAATTCTACTCCCAATTCAGTTTACTCTCCAATCTTTATTTATTCTTCCATAGCTTCCTTAATATTAAACGAAGATTTTGTGGAAGAACGCGCGTGAGCCTGAAAATCCGTGCTAGGCGTGTAGCCATGTGCGTGGAATCGGATTTTCTTGATTTTTTTGGTTACTTTTTTCATCAAGGAAAAAAGTGACGCGGAAGAACCTAATTTGAAACATGACCTTTAGGTTTCCATGAGTCTGATTTGAAAAAGCAAGGGGCCCCTGCTACGAAGTTGTAGGTGATATAGTAGATCGAGAACTACCAAAATGGATTTTTATATTCCGGGTCGTTGGGGTCTATCACTACTATTCTAAAGCCGACAAAAGGTGAAGATAAATTGGCTTTAAATTCGTTCTCCAGTTTTTGATACTCCTCTTTTGTTTTCCAGCTTAAACCGCTGAGCCAGATTTTGGAGCCGTTACGCTGACCGGTCATTTCAGAAACGCGGCCGATTTTTCCAAGCACTTTCATTCTTTCCATGTAAATAGAATCTGCGGGAGCATCTTTATAATATTTAAAACCTTTCGCAAAAAAATCTTTTATCTCTGTTTCAGTCCAGCCATAATGGTTGGTGGTGAATTGTGTATACATCGTATCAACACGCATCACTCTTTTTTTCACAAGCAGAACACGTTTTGTAAAATTCTTATCTACCAACCCTTCAGTTTCGTCATAAATCGTATTGTAACCATTTTGATAAGAAATTTTCGCATAGCCCTCACGCGCTGCAAAAATCCATTCTTCATCATAGGGCATACGGATAATTAATTCTTTAGCTTTTACTTTTGAGCGCTTTATATAAATATCCGCTTCCTGCTGCAGCCATTTACAAAATAATGAAGCGCCATCGTAAGTAATATTTACTACCGGAAAATCATTGTACTTCTCGTTTTCAAAATAATTGACAGAAAAATCCGAATAACCTTGTTTCATCCAGTTCTCAGTTTTTACTTCAGCCATTAAATATTCATCATTTCTTTTCTGCGCCAATAAATCTGCTAAAAATGTTTTGTACTCCAGATTCGTGATGCCGACGTTCCGCAAAATATAGCCATCAAGAATAATTTCCTTCCCGGCATATTTTGTTTTAGCGGCGGGGATTTGTGTATACAGACCTTTATCCTTAGCAACTAATCTGGCCAGCATTTGTTCTTTTATTTTCCTGTACTTAATAATATCGCCATTACTGATAAACGGAACAGTACGCTCCGCTTTTGCTTCTGTCACTTTTGTTTCCTCCGGTTTTTTTACTTTAAACGTATCAAAACCTTCAACAGGAATTGCCTTTGGCCTTCCGAATGTGTCTTTTATTTTAAAAACATTTCTTACAACTGCCGGGTCCGATTGTGTCTCTGTTTCGCTTTTCTCTTGAATCTTCTCCTGACTTACTCTGGTCTTTTCAATCACTGCCTTAGTGCCTCCACCAAAAACATTTCCGTACAAATACAAACATATCAACCCTGAAACAAGAAACAAGAAACCCGAAATAATAAACCATTTCCAATTTCCATTGCCGCCTTTTAGTTTTTTCAATAATTCCTTTTCTTTTCCGGCATCAATAACAACTTCATAGTCTTGCTTCAAAACAAAATCC
>CAZRNW010000607.1:0-2529 GCA_964601535.1 uncultured Flavobacteriaceae bacterium | reverse complement strand
CGAATTAGAATGGATGAACATTATCCCAAGACATACCTCTAACATCATGAATGGCTATAATTACATTATAAAAGATGATAAAATCAATTTCTTTTATTTTGAACATCATAAAAATCTCGAAAAAAATCAGGTAGACAACTATGATATGCTTGAAATGGAACTCACAAGTTCAGTCCATGGTTCAGTACTTGTTTACACTTCAATTGACAAAACCGGTGCACTTGAAAGAAACACAATATTTACTAACGAAGATTGGTACTATTTACCGGAAATAAATGCCGATTTATCCTCAAAAGGTAATGGGATTATTTTCAAAATGACAAATGAAAAAGTAGATCGGTACGATCTTCTTGAATTCAAATAATCTAATATTTTTGTTAATAGCGTCATCTCTATTTGAACATAATTTAATAGGGCGGTATTTCATTAAAAATTCCCTACTTTTGCATAGCTTATCAGGGTTATGCAATTTGAGTTAACAACAGAATACATTGATCAGGTAAAAGAAGCTATTGGTGCAAAAAACAATAAGTTTCTTCATGAGCACTTGCAGGAAATGCACGCTGCCGATATCGCCATCGTATTCAATCAACTCGAAATTGATGAAGCCCATTACATATACGATTTACTCGATGAGGATATTGCTCCGAAAGTTTTATTAGAACTTGAAGAAGACCGCCGAGAAGAATTATTAAGCACCTTCTCTACCAAAGAAATTGCCGAGCAAATTGATAACATGCAGTCTGACGATGCTGCCGATGTTATCAATGAATTACCTGAAAACATTCAGGATGAAGTACTCTCGCAAATTGAAGATATTGAACAAGCGAGTGACATCGCCGACCTCTTAAATTACGAGGAAGGAACAGCGGGTTCCCTAATGGCGAAAGAGTTGGTGAGCGTATACATTCACGATACTGTGAGTACTTGTTTTGATGCGATTCGTGAGCAAACCGATGATGTTGGTGTAATGTACGCCGTCTACGTTGTTGATGAGAATAAAAAATTACTGGGGATGTTGTCGCTGAAAAAATTAATTATTTCCCATCCTCTTACCCGTATTGAAGAAATTTATAAACCCGATGTTCACTCTGCAAAAGTTACTGCAACCAGTGAAGAGATTTCTGACTTAATGCGCAAATACGACCTGGTTGTATTACCGGTTGTTGATCAGTTAGGAAGATTAGTCGGACGCATTACCATCGATGACGTAGTTGACGTGATGCGTGAAGAAGCTGAGAAAGACATTCAAATCATGAGTGGTATTACCGATGATGTTGACAGTAATGATAAATTATGGCGCTTATCACGGGCTCGCATTCCATGGTTATTAGTGGGAATGTGCGGTGGTATTGTTGGTTCGCGGATTATCGGTTCTTATGAAAGTCAAATTCAGATTCACCCCGAAATGGCATTTTTTATTCCGCTGATCGGAGCAACAGGCGGAAATGTGGGCGTTCAATCTTCAGCAATCATTGTTCAGGGCCTGGCAAATAATACTTTATTGGGAGATAAAATTGGATCTAAACTTTTAAAAGAATTAGGCGTTGGATTAATTAATGGCGCCATTTGCGCCTCTTTAATTTGGGGTTATGCATTTTTAATTGAGAACTGGAAATTGGCCGCAACCGTAAGTGTTGCTTTGTTCACGGTAATTTTATGCGCCTCTTTCTTAGGAACCTTTGTACCTTTAACCATGAACCGTTTTAAAATTAATCCTGCCCTTGCAACAGGTCCTTTTGTTACTACTTTGAATGACATAATTGGTATTACAATTTATTTTTTGGTGGGACGTTTACTTTACATGGCTTTATAATGAAATTGTTTAAAATATATTTTATTAGTGCCTGCATTGCAGTTTTAGCTTTCGGATGCAAAAAATATCCCGAAAATAAATTATGGTTTAAGAAACCTAAAGATACTTTTAAAGGCGGGAAAATAACTTTGTACACCATCAACGGTGTGGACCAAAAGCCTTACTACAGGAATCTATATTACGCGTTCCCTTATAATCTTTTCGGACAAAGAATTGACGACGTGTTTGAACTTCCATTCGAATATGATTCAGGCGGAGAATTGAAAACTGAATACGGCGAAGGAACACTGACTTTTTCAGAAACCGGAAAGGAAGTTCAGATTTCGTTTACTCCGGTTAAGGAAGAATACGGTGCAGAAAACATTTTTGTAGGGAGATTTAGCTGGAAGGTATTGAAATTAACGAAAGATGGCGTTTTAAAAATTCAGGCAAAAGAGAATTTCAAGGTTCATGAAATTCAGTTCAATTAAATTTACTTTTCAAAAGTATACACAGTAAATATTTCCCTGAATTTCCGTGTATCCATCAATCTGTTTCCTTTTTCCAGTGTTGAGAGTACTTCATTCCCTGGATTTGAAAAATCAGCTCCTGCATCTAAATATATAATCCGTTTTGAATTTTCCAAGGCTGTTTTATCTACTTCACTTATTTTTCTAACCGGATAAATATTCTCCTGATGCAGCTTTGCTTCCAATGCCTCATACTCGTCACCT
>CAZRNW010000606.1:0-2533 GCA_964601535.1 uncultured Flavobacteriaceae bacterium | reverse complement strand
CTTTATCCGGTGCAAAATGAACGAAGGCACTATAGCCTGCCATTTTCCTGTTCATTTCTTCAGGATAAGGATCATTTTCAGAAAAGCTTCTTAAGCCCGCTTCAACGTGCGAAAACTTAATACCATTATAGCGGCTCGCAATTGAAGAAGCCAGAACGGTATTTGTATCTCCCTGCGCAAGGATGAAACTAATTTCGCTTTTACTAAGAATATTTTTAATAACCTCATTAAGCTGGTTACTTATTTTTTGTGTGCTCTCCAACAAATCGGAACCATTCACTCCCGGAAGTTTATAATCCGCTTCAAAATTAAAATTACTCAGAAGCGGTTCTAAAAGATCAGGTTGCTGATTCGCGTTAATTGTAATAATATTTGTTTGATCGATTTTTTTAAGTTCTTGTATAACCGGCAGAAGTTTTATAAACTCTGGACGGGTTCCGAAAACAACAACGATACAATTCATGGTTTAAAAGCCCCGTTTAGAAAGAATTAATTCTGTTATTCCATTGGCAAAATGCAAGGCACCTTCTTTGTTAAGATGAACACCATCAAAAAAATGTTCCGGACCAGAATTAATGTCAGCAAAAAAAGTACTGTGTTTTTCAACCAACTCGGAAATAATTCCGTTATACTTTTCAATCTGATCATTCATGCTTAACTGATAAGGCAACATGATGCCCTTTTGAAACTTTGGAAGTTTAACAACCAATACATTTTTATTTTGAGAAAGTAATTTTGCCTTTATAAGAAGTTGATTGAATGCTATTTTAAAATCCCCTTCGTCGGTATGTGCTTTAGCATCATTGGTTCCGATTAAAACAACAACAAGTGAGGCATTAGCTGAAGAAAGTGAGCCAAAATCCTGCGTCACTAATTTGTTAAGGTCGTTCACAGTAATGCCATTGCTTGAAAAATTCATTATGTTCCATGATTTGCCGGTACTTTTTTCAAGCATGTCCCCAGCATACTCAGCAAAAGAGAGGTAAGACCTGGCACCGTTTGTTATGCTGTCTCCAATAAATAAAATAGTTTCCCAATTCATAAATTAAATTACATGTCTTAATTTCATCATTTTAGTGCGGCCCTTTTCTTTCATTGGCATACTTGAAATATTAATTACCAAATCATCCTGTTGAACTAATTCTCTTTTCTTAACAAACTGAATTAAATCTGAAATCGTTTGGTCAGTGCTTTCATACTTATCGTAATAAAAACCCTGCACACCCCAAACCAGACTTAAAGTAGTTAGTAAAGATAAATTATCCGTAAAAATATAAATGTGCGCTTTAGGACGGTGACTCGCCAGTTTAAATGCAGTGTAACCGCTATTTGTCATACTAATAATCGCTTTTACACCCGAATGATGCGCGAGCTGACAAGCATTAAAACAAATGCTATCTGTAACATAAGTAATGGTTTTAACTTGCGGGGAATGTTCGCGGTAATAGATAGTATCCGAAGAATTTTCAACCTGTGTAATAATCCTGCGCATGATTTCAATAACTTTCACCGGATATTTTCCTACTGAAGTTTCAGCGCTAAGCATAACAGCATCGGCGCCATCCATTACTGCATTAGCCACATCATTTACCTCGGCGCGCGTTGGTGTATAACTGGTAATCATACTCTCCATCATTTGAGTAGCAATAATTACCGGCTTAGAAGCCTGAATACATTTTTTCACCATCATCTTTTGCAACATTGGCACTTGTTCCATTGGTAACTCAACACCTAAATCACCCCTTGCAACCATAATCCCATCCGTTAAATCAATAATATTGTCGATTTCTTTTATCGCTTCAGGTTTTTCAATTTTAGCAATAACACGCGCGCGCTTTCCTTTTTTATGAATGATGTCTTTTAAGTCGACAATATCTGTGACAGAACGTACAAAAGACAAACCAATCCAATCGAAATCGTGTTCAAGAGCGAAATCTAAATCTTTTAAATCTTTTGGGGTTAGGCATGGCAATGAAATTTTTGTATTTGGAAGATTGACCCCTTTTTTAGAAGATAAATTCCCTCCAATTAAAATTTTACATTTTACCTCATCTTTCCCGTTTGTTGAAATAACTTTTAAATGCAGTTTGCCATCGTCAATTAAAACAGTCTCCCCAACTTGTACGTCTTTCGGAAATTGCGGATAAGTAATATAAATCCGGTTTTCATCGCCTTCGCATTCGGTAGTGGTAATGACAATTTCTTTGTCCTCCACTAAAACAACTTTATTATCTTTAACGGTACCGATTCTTAGTTTGGGTCCTTGCAAATCGGCCAAAATACCTACGTGGTAATTTAGTTTTTTGTTTAAAGCATGGATATTCTTTACAGTTTGTTCAACAGCAGAATAATCACCGTGAGAAAAATTAATGCGGCAAATGTCGAGGCCGTTAATAAACATTAATTCTAAAACCGCTATATCGGCTGTAGCCGGACCCATGGTGGCCACAATTTTTGTTCTATTGAATAATGAGCTCATATATTAAGCAATAAATGTAGTAAATAGATTGCAAATTCATTGATAAACCTATTA
>CAZRNW010000605.1:0-2541 GCA_964601535.1 uncultured Flavobacteriaceae bacterium | reverse complement strand
TCATAAAGCAATTGATATTCACAACCCAAAATCAAATGCCAATACCTCTGGTTTTTTACCTGAAGAAAGGGAATGGATGGAGCAATTTATACAATCCGGCTTCATTGATACCTTCCGTTTTTTTAATAAAGAGCCGCATCAGTACAGCTGGTGGAGTTACAGGGCCGGCTCGAGAGGGAAGAATTTAGGTTGGCGCATTGATTATAACATGGTTAGCAAAAACCTTGAAAACCAACTGAAACGCTCCGTAATTCTGCCCGAAGCAATGCATTCCGACCACTGTCCTGTACTCTTGGAAATCGACTTTTAAAGGGCCTTTCCCCTCAAAAGGGTGAATTATTAAATTATTACTAAAAAAATTAGTTATTTTTACTTAAAAGGTTAATTTTGTGACGTATAACAGTTTATTTTAGCTCTGTATGAATAAATATTTTGGCGCAATAATAATTCCGGTTTTGGCTTTAGGGCTTTTGAGCTCTTGTGGTGGCGGTGACGATAAAGATCATGGCGGTTCAGAGGCAAAAGGCGGCGTTTATTTAGGTGGTGTTATCCGCTTAAATGAAGTAGAAAACATTAAGAGTATTTTCCCGATTTCAATTAACGATCAAGTGAGTTTTCACCTCGCTGCTCAGGTTTATGAAGGGTTGGTAAAATTCAATCAGGTTGATTTAAGTTTAATGCCTGCTTTAGCAACCCGTTGGGATGTTTCTGCAGACCAAACCGAGTATACTTTTCACTTACGTCAGGGTGTTGTTTTTCACGATGATCCTTGTTTCCCTGAAGGCAAAGGCAGAGCGGTAACTGCAAACGATTTCAAATTTGTTTTTGATAAACTTTGTGTTTCTGATCCTGTAAACAATTTATTTGATTATACATTTAAAGACCGTGTGGTTGGAGCGAACGAATGTTTCGACGCTTCAAAATCGGGAAAGAAAATCGGTTGTTCAGGCGTAAAAGTTTTAAACGATTCAACTCTCTCAATAAAATTAGCGCATTCAGATCCAAGCTTCATGAATATTTTAGCAATGCCTTGCGGATATGTATATCCTCAGGAAGCATTCGCAAAATATGGTACCGATATGCGTACCAAAACCTGCGGTACCGGTCCTTTTGCAGTTGAAACTGTAAAAGAAGGTGAAGTTATCATCATGAAGAAAAACCCGAATTACTGGGGCGTTGATGAGCACGGAAATAAATTACCTTACCTCGATGGCATTAAGTGGAATTTCATTCGCGAGAAGCAAGCAGAGGTTTTAGAATTTAAACGCGGAAATTTAGATATGATTTATCGTATTCCGGTTGTGATGTTCCACGAATTAATGGGAGATTTAGAACACGCGAAGGAACGCAAATCTGAATTCAACATTTTAAATTCAACCGCTTTAAATACAAATTACTACGGTTATAATTGCATGAGCCCTACTTTCTCAAAGAAAGAAGTAAGACAAGCATTTAACTACGCAATCGACCGTCAGAAAATTGCAGATTTTACATTGCAGGGAGAAGTTAATCCTGCTAATTACGGTATTGTACCTTACAGCGAAGCTTTTGAAAAAGCAGGTTACGATTATAAAATGGTTGGTGGTTATAACTACGATCCTGATAAAGCAAGAGAATTATTAAAGCAAGCCGGTTATCCTGGTGGAAAAGGTTTCCCGAAATTAGTGCTTGAAATTAATCCGGGCGGTGCCGACCGTAACGTATTAACTGCAGAAGTAGTTCAAAAAATGCTGAAAGAGGTTTTAAATATTGATGTTGAAATTAACACTGTTCCTTTTGCAGAACATATTGAAAATGTACAAACAGCAAAAATCGATTTCTTTCGCTATGCATGGATTGCGGATTATCCGGATCCTGAAACTTTCTTAGCAATGTTTAACGGCGAAAACGTTCCTGCAACTTTACAGGAAAAATCATTCACCAATTTCTCGCGCTACAAGAGCAAGCGTTTTGATTCGCTTTACAATGCTGCGCGTTTTGTGAGTGATAAAGCACAGCGCTTTAAAATGTTATCTGAAGCTGAAAAGGTAATGGTTGAAGACGCTCCTATTATGCCAATTTATTACGATGAGAATTTCCGTCTTGAGCATTTAAACGTGCGTAACTTACCGGAGAATTCAATGAATTATATGGATTTAACTACAACTTATCTTATCCCTGCGGATAAAATGAAAAAGAAGTAGCTTCGACAAGCTCAGCTACCGATTCATGCAGGAAGCTCAGTTACCCTAATTTAACCCCTGAAGCGTACTTGTTCTGCTTCAGGGGTTTTTTATTTTTATATCTTTACCCTTAAATGCCTTTACAAGAACATATTATTATAGTTGCGGGCGGAAGCGGGAAACGGATTAAAGCAAACATTCCAAAACAATACATTGAAGTAAATGGTAAGCCGCTTATTGTTTACACCATTGATGTTTTCTTTAAATACAATCCTGAAATCAATATGTACATTGTTGCGCATAAAGATTATCTCAGTTATTTAAATGAGCTTTTGCAGAAATATTTTTCTGATAAAAAAATCAGGACTACAACAGGCGG
>CAZRNW010000604.1:0-2544 GCA_964601535.1 uncultured Flavobacteriaceae bacterium | reverse complement strand
TTATATTCATTAATAAGTGTGAGTGGTAATTTAGCTTTGTATTTTCCGTAATGTTCGAGGTCATCAACACTGACGTTAATTTTTTTCGCAATATTATTGATGTGGTCGATTTTTGCACTCTGTGCAATTTCAAGATCAGATGGAACTTTTACAGTTGTTGCCATAAAGATGGATTTAAGTGAATTTTAATTTTTACCTAAAATTGGTTCTACCAAAATAAGAAATTTCCAGCGTAAGTCCTTGAAATATTTCAAAACTAATAGCTCTAAAAACAACACATCATCGGGTAAAATTCCTCTGATTTTCTTGTTTTAGGAAACTGTAATTGGCGGTATTTATTGAATGATAAAAGAGCATTATTTATTAAGATTCAAGAAGCCGGAAGGTAGAATTACCTGCGTTTTTCATGTAATATTACCTTTAAATGAATTGCTTAAATAACTGAAAAACAAATGATTATAATTAAAAATCCTTAATTCTAAAAATCGGCATAAATAGCTTATAATTCTTATATTTGAAAATGCAGGATATGACACAAATCATTGTTTTATTGAATTCCTGTAAAATAAAATATGAGAATTAAGCTACTTTTTTTATTCATTATTTGCTGCTTTGTTAATCTGAAAAGTCAGATTAAAGATAAGACCACAGTGCGTGGTTTTATTGATATTGGCAGCAGTTATGATATGGAAAAGGAAAGGATGAATTTTCAATTTGGAGAGCAGGATCTTTTCATCACATCAGATTTAAGCGATAAAATTTCTTTTTTAGGAGAATCGGTTTTAAAATACAGTCCAACCTCACCAACTAAATTTGATGTTAGTTTAGAGCGTGCAATTTTTAAATACAATTACTGGCGTAATCACAATTTTTTTGCAGGTAAAGTACACACTGCTTTAAATTACTGGAACGACACTTATCATCACGGACGTTTATTTTTTCCAACGGTTGGGAGACCTGAACTTTTTAATCAGAATATTATTCCGCTTCACACAACCGGCTTTGGTTTATCGGGACAAAATCTTGGAAATTGGAAATTCGGATACACCATTATGATTGGAAATGGTTTAGGCTCTACTGATTTAGCAGATAATAACGCCGAGAAGTGCTATGTTTTTGCCGCGCATTTTAAACCGGTTGATGGACTTCGGATTGGAGCCTCAGGATATTTCGATAAAATTGACGGGATAGTTCATAATCATGGTGGCGGTGTAAGTCAGGTTCATAATGTAAGGCAAGGTATTTATTCTGGATCAATTGCTTTTTTCAAAAAGAAAATTGAGTTTTTAGCGGAAGCATCATCGTGTCAGAATTCTACAGACTCCATTGGTGTTAAAACCACATATGCCATGTACGCTTACTTTGGATTCAGGATAAAAGACATGTTTGTGCCTTATGTAAGATATGATAATGTTGATTACGAAAAAGGCGAAATGTATTTTACAAACTCTAACACTGAAGCATTTTGCGGTGGAATAAGATATGAAGTGAATTATCTTACATCAGTAAAACTAGAATACCAGTATAAAAAAACCGGAACAACTAGTCCTGTATTTACTAATAATATTTTTCTGCAGTTAGCGGTTGGCTTTTAAATGAAGATATTTAAAAACATATTTTTTATTGTAACAGCCGCACTGTTATTGTCTTCCTTTTCTGTTCATGAGAATTACACGGAGCCGCAAACAGAAGGCGGATTAGCAGTTGTTGTAAATTCAAAAGGCGCTCCTCCGGAAATGCCGCTTTCGAAACTAAAAGTAATTTTAAAAGGAGAACAGCAGCGCTGGAAAGATGGTTCGAAAATCACACTTGCTTTCATGAAAACATCAACAGGCATTGGTGAAGATATGGCCAAACGTATTTTCGGAATGACAGCGAAAGAGCTAAATAAATATTTTTTATCACAGGTTTTTCAAGGTAAAATGAGTTCACCTCAGTTTTTCGATTCTGAAGAAGATTTGCTTAAATACATCAAAAATAACGATGGCGCGATTGGGGTTACCAGTTTTAAAAATGCCTCGGGTACAACTATAACAGTAGATGGCAAAAAAGCAATATAATCCCGGATTTTCTTTCAAATTTAATACTGTACGCAATAAAATCATTGCCGTTGTTATTGGTATCATTCTTGTTTTCGCGCCCTTCATTTTTATTTATTTTCCCAATAAGCAAAAAGATTTATTGGTTGAGAGTTATAATAATGAAGTAAAAAACATAGCAGCAACAGTTGGTCTGGGTGTTAATGTTGCGCTTATCGAACAAAATTTCAGCGGAGTTGAAATGGCTATGCAAAATCCGATGAACGCTTAACATTTATTGCGCTTATTCAGGTTGATACTTTAGAAAAAATCCCCGGGAAAGAACCCAAATTGAAGGAAACCGCATTCAGTATTTACCCTCAGGATTACAAACTTGGTTCTGATATAAAGACTTCAGAAAAAATGATTGTAAAAGAATCCGAAATCAGATCTGAAGTGCTCAATGGAAAAGTAATGGTTGGATTTTCTACCAAATCAATTCAAAAAAGCATACACGATGTGAAAA
>CAZRNW010000603.1:0-2545 GCA_964601535.1 uncultured Flavobacteriaceae bacterium | reverse complement strand
TCGATCCATTGTCGGGTGAATTCGCTCCAGGTAAATTCAGGATATTTTAACTCAGTAAAACAATATTCAATGAATCGAGGCAAATTATTATAAATGTCCTCATAGTCATTAAAAGCCAAAGCTTTTCGATGTTTTCTAACCGCAAATCTATTAAATTTGTCGTTCGGGAAAAGAAGATGATAATAAAAAGAAACAATGACATCCCTTCCATCTCTGAAGACAATTACTGAATTGGACAATTTCGTTTTGCTTGAAAAGTGGCCATGATACACACACTTCCAAGGGACCGAGAATTCATGAGTCACAAATTTCCTTTCTAACAATTCCGCGAGCATATTGGCAAACCATGTTCCCCCGCTTTTTGGATACTCGTTAACGACCACAACATCGTTAAATATTTTAGAATTAGAAATAATAAATTCTCTATAAATTGAAGATGTTCGTGATTTAATAAAACGTAAATAAAATGAAATGTTATCCATATTGATAATATTGTTAATGGAGGATGTATTATTGCGTTATTTTTTTTCTCGCGATATTTTCTTGGCGATACTTTTTATTATAGAAGACTCTTCGCTTTCAATTCCTTCGATAAAATAAACACTTGCTGCCACGATGATTGCCGCTAATAGTGATATTACCGAAATAACAATGTAGGAATGATAAGAGAGTAATGCTTTTACTTGAAATAGTACTAAGGGCGACAATAGTACGGTTAATACCCTGGTGAAAGCAGTTTTTAAATTAAATGGATTTATATTTAATGACTTGTGTATTTGATAGATTGTAAGAACATTAATAGTTATTACGCTTGATGTGAACGCAATGGACAATTCCACCAATGAAGGATCAGGTAGAAACAAAATAATAAATATAAATGCTGACACTGCTCCAAATATAGTGTTTTGAATAACCAAAATTGGTTTATTCATCATCACTAAAAAATTTGTACTCGGACCCACAGAAGTATCAATTAATGAACCTATTATCATAATCCTTAATAATAAGGAGCCCTGAACAAATTCATTTCCGAAAATCAAATGGATTTCCTCAGCACAAACAAAAATTATCGAAAACAAAAAAGCGCCCAAAATAAAAGACCATTTTGTAGCAACTGAATAAATCCTTTCAATACTTACAATATCATTGATTGCATAAAGTCTAGCACAAATAGGCGAGACAATGCCGCCCAAAATTACCAATGGGATAAACATTAAAGCGGTAAATTGTCTTGCTACAGCATACAACCCTGTCGAAACTGCATCTTGAAAAAATCCGATTATTACAATGTCGCTTTTTACTAAATTAAAATTAAATATAGGGATCAATACTAAGGGTGTAGAATACGAGATGAATTCTTTAAATTTAATTGGATGCGTTGTTACGGGCTGTAATTTCCGAAATGGATATAAATCTTTTTTTACTCGATACATTAAAAACAATAATCCAGAAATGATTGCTACGATTTGACCATAAATCAAAGAATGGATCGGAATAAAATAATTCAATAATAATAGAAATACGACCACCTTTACTATTGGCCGAATAAATGAGTTCTCAATATATCCAAAACGCTGAAGTTCAATTCCATTTAAAGCCCGTGATAATACCACAATTGCGCTAAGAAACGGGCACATAATAATTGACAAATCCAAAACAAATTCATACTCTGGAAAATGTGAAAAGTGTGATAGAATTGAAGATCGGAAAATAAAGTAGAGACAAACAATAACAATATTTATTGGTATTGTTAATGATAAAGCATGATAAATAGGAGATATTATCTGAGAGAAATTGCCTTCACCTCGAGCGTGAGCAATAAATTTTATGATACTTCTCTCTGTTCCAAGGCTTGATATAATTTGAATTGTCGATAAAATCGATATGGATACAGCAACAATACCAAACGAGCTGGCACCAAGAATTTTGACTGTTAAAAAATTTACCGATAGACTAGCAATGTTTCCAACAACAACCCAGATTGAGGTATTTCCAACATCCTTGAAAATATTTTTAAGTTCATTAACCGACGATTCGTTCATAAATCAGCGTGATCACTTAAGTAAAACGAATTTCTCGGTTCTAATATTATTCCCGGATTTTAAGGCGCAAAAATATATTCCTGGATAGGCCGACGTTAAGTCCAAAGAAAATGAATGGGATCCTTTTGATAACATGGTGTTTTTAATTTGGTACACTTCTCTGCCTAAAATATCAAATACCGTAATGGTAACGTCTTGTGGATCTGACAACTGAACTGAAACATTTGCATTTTTAAATGTTGGATTCGGATAAATTGCAATGTTAAATGAGCCATTATGAATCAATGAATCTTTGCCGGAGATATTACTTTGCGTGAACAAGTTCCAGTCTTTTGGGGGGTTAAAACCGGCAGGACGAGTTTCGACAAGACCTAATCGCTGAGAAGGAATTATGTTAATAAAATTATATAGTTTTGTGTCTAATGAGTCAAATCGTTGTGCATTTTCAAGCCAAACATTTTTAGTTTCATATGGATCAGTATCCAATTTATAAAGTTCTCTTG
>CAZRNW010000602.1:301-2548 GCA_964601535.1 uncultured Flavobacteriaceae bacterium | reverse complement strand
TGGATGAGAAACTGAATCAGTTAGGAAAAACCTATCCTGGAATAAATGATAAGGTTGAGCTATCCGTTACTGCTGCTTCTCTTCAAGATTTTGTGCGTGCCATTGGTACAAGCAATAATCTGAATGTGACCGTTGATCCCACGATTGATGTTAAAGTCACCAATTCGTTTAAGAATGTAACTGCAAAAGAAGTATTCATTTTCCTTTGTAAGCGTTACGATCTGGATATCGGTTTTGTTGGTCCGATTATGACCTTTGCCAAATACATACCGCCTGTTACTCCCGTGAAAGTTATTGTAGGTAAAAAAATTAACGTGAAGTACGAAGCAACTGCCGATCTGTTGAGCTATGATCTGAGTGGTGACACTTTGGGGCAGGTAGCGAAGGAAATTACCAAACAAAGCGGAAAGAACATCATCTATGCACCGGACCTTAGTAATAAAGTCATTAATGGTTTCATGCAAAATGCATCTTTCAATAATGCATTAGAGAAATTAGCTTTTGCCAATGATTTGAAAGTGACACTCACGCCGGATAATTTTTATATCTTCGAGAAAAAGCAGGCGGTAGTAACTGATCCGAAGAATAATGGGAACTCTAATAGTTTCGGTAACTTGGGACAAAATAATAATACGCCAAAGAATAATAATTTTATTATTAAGGATGGTCTAATTACAGCTGATGCACAAAATATAGCAATTAGTGATTTAGTAAACGCAATTTCAAAAGACCTTGGTAAAAATTATTTTTTGTTTTCGGAATTGAAGGGTAATACAACTGTAAAGATTGTTGATGCTACTTATGATGACTTTTTAAAATATTTATTCAATGCAACAGATTTTACTTTTAAGAAAGAGGGTGAGGTTTATCTAATGGGGGATAGAAATCTTGAAGGATTAAGACAAAGCAAAGTAATTACACTAAAAAACCGAACCGTTGAAAAAGTATTGGACTTAATTCCAGCCGATTTAAAAAAAGGAATCGATATAAAAACATTTGATGATTTGAATGGTTTTATTGTATGCGGGTCACAACCACGCATAAACGAATTGGAAGCTTTCTTAAGGCAAGTTGATTTGGTTGTCCCTTTGGTTCATATTGAAGTTATTATAGCAGATGTAAGAAAGAGCAATACCTTATCAGCAGGTATTTCAGCTGGCTTGGGTAATAAACCGGCTGTTACAGGAGGAACCTTAGTTCCGCAAATTGATCTTTCATTGAATGCAACAAGCATCAATAATTTAATAAGTGGAATTAATGGTTTGGGTATAATTAATTTGGGTAATGTAACCCCGAATTTTTATCTTACCATTCAGGCTTTAGAGCAACAAGGTGTTTTAAAGGTACGGTCTACTCCTCAGATTGCAACTCTCAATGGGCATGAAGCCAAATTAACAATAGGAAATACAGCTTATTATTTAGAGGTACAGAACAGTGTCATAAACAGCACTAATGCCACCAATAATATTTTGCAATCACAGCAATATAAGCCAGTGAATGCTAACCTTGATGTGACCATTGATCCACAGGTTTCTGGTGATGAACAGATTACGATGACTATCAACGTTAAGCAATCTACTTTTACCGAGCGTATTTCAAGTACAGCACCTCCAGGATCCATTAATCGCGATTTCTCGTCATTAATAAGAGTAAAGAATGGTGAAATGGTAATGTTAGGTGGATTGGAAGAAAATACAACGAGTCATTCAGGTAAAGGCTTACCGGGCATCTCCCGCATACCGGTATTGAGATGGATATTCGGTAACCGTACCAAAACAAAATCTGAGAATAAACTAACCATTTTTATTAAACCTACCATTATCTACGGTTAATATGTTTTGGGATAAATGGATACCAAAAAAGTATCTTGTAAAATCAACGGTATGCGGAGTAGAAGTTGTTTTTGCGGATTCGGAGCAAAAGATTTTCTATTCCATTCTTAAAAAACAAAAGAACAAACTCGAAGTAATTGCAACAGGTGAATGCACCGGCATTTCTTTACTTCCTGAAAAAATAAAAAAAGATAAAATCCCTCTCGTTCTCAATATCACCGGTAAAGGTGTTATTATTAAAAAAACAAATTACAATTCTGAACAGGAACTTAATTCGCCGGAATTTATTCACCAGAACCTTCCTGCAATAAATCCTGAGGATTTTTATATCCAGACATTAAAACAAAATAATTCGACCTGCTTCATTTCCATTATCCGTAAAAGTCTGTTCGATGAATTACTGAAAGATATTTCT
>CAZRNW010000602.1:0-249 GCA_964601535.1 uncultured Flavobacteriaceae bacterium | reverse complement strand
ATAAATTCACAGTTGCTGACGTGCTTATTGGTCCGGCAGGAATTATTTCCATAAGTGCTATTATTGCTGGATACAATTATATTAACGCAGGGGAGAGCAGGGTAGAACTGCTGAATGGAAACATTGAAACCATATCACTTTCCAATGGTGACGCAGCTTATCTTACAGATATAGAAGCGGATGGTTTAAAGATTAAGCCAAGCCATACACTAGCATTTGCAGCAGCATTTAATTATATAACCTCCCAAG
>CAZRNW010000601.1:0-2552 GCA_964601535.1 uncultured Flavobacteriaceae bacterium | reverse complement strand
AATTGATGTAACGGAAAGCTAATCCAAAAGAAAATACGGGCGATAATTTTTGCGCGTAAGCTAAATCTACCGCAAATTCATTTGGCTTAAATTGTCCTGTAGTATTTCCCTGAATATCTGTAAAGGTTATATTACCTAAAGAAAAATAACGCATAGATGCACCGAATGCACCCATCTTACTCACTTTTTTATAAAAACTTAAATACGAAAGACTAATATCCGGAACTAACTGACGTAACCAAGGGGTATAAGAAATACCAAAGCCCATGTTTTTTTCAGTAAAAGAAAGCTTAGCGCAATTCCAGTGAATTGAATTAACATCGGGTTGTGTTGCAGCTCCAACTTCGCCCATGCCACCCTGACGTGAATCGGGAGCAATTAATAGGAAGGGAACAGACGTTGTTATAGGATTAATACCGCCGCTTAATTGCTGGGTACTTACTTGCCCTTTAAAAGGGTTAAGAAAAGCAAAACAAACTACGGTTAAAACAAAAATTCTTATACGCATACGTATTTCTTTCACCAAAAGTGAACCTCAAATGTACTAATTTAAAATTACTAATTTTTCTATTTTTTCGGCTTTTTTATTATCTGTTCCTGTGATACTTAGCTTATAAACGTAAACGCCTTTTGCTAATTTATCGCCAAAATCATCTTTGCCATCCCAATCGATTCCATCCGAACGGAAACCTTCATTAGAAATAGTTTGATTAATGGTTTTTACAACCTTACCGCTAACTGTGAACACCTGAATTATTACTTTTAAAGTTTGACAACATTGATTATTTTCGAAAAAGAATTTAGTTTTTGTGGTGAAAGGATTTGGATAATTAAGCACATGTGTTAATGCCATTTCTGCACTCGGTGCCACCACAAAATCAGTATAAGCAGTTGTTGAATTATTCTGAACATCCCACACTTTTAAACTTAGGCGGTGATTACCTTCCGATAACTGATCAAAAGGATATTTTACTTTTCCACTTTGATAACTATTCAAATTAGCCTCGTAATAATCGTTTAATATAATTGGCTTACTGCTGTTTTCATCAAGTATGGCAGTCACATCATGTCCAATTCCTGTTCCAACTGTATTAATTCCGCTTGAATCACTTACCTCGGCATATAAATGAGGTTTATCGTTGGTAGTTCCTCCCGACACAAATTTTTTATCATTTAAGTAAAGTCCAACTTGCGGTCCTGAATTATCAGGTATTACCGATGTTGACGAGCCTCCAACATAAAAGTTTTTACTGTAACCGCCTGCATCAATTACACCGTTATGTGCATAATAACTTAATTTACCCAAATCAAAATTATAAGAGATGTCTTTTGGTACTATAAAAGAGAAGGAAAAATCACCATTCACAACTTCCACTTTTCCTTTATAAATAATGTTTTTCTGAATGTAAAATTTAAACGGTGTTACGCCTCCAATTAGAGAACTGGCGTCATTGCCTAAGCAAGTAATTAATTGTTCTTTATCGAAAACGGTAGGATAAAGAATGCCATTGAAGGTGCTGAGTTTTGCACCGCTTTTATTGCCAATGAATCCTTTAACGGTAACTTTTGAAAGGGCCGTAATGGTATCGTAAGTAGTTGGCGTAATAATTTTATTATTAATCTGAGTTGTGTAAACTTTTTCCTGTGGATAAGCTAAACGCACTGCAGGATCGCCCAATAAATGAAAATTAAGGAAATAAAACTGAATACCTGATTTAACTTTAGTTAAACGTACCATATCACCCAAGCAAGGCATTTTTCCATTAGGCAGAGTATCTAAAATATAATCGTAAAGATTTGAGTTTAGCGTGAAATTAGTATTTGAAAATGCCAGACGAACTGTTGTAAGTAAAGCCAGCGCTGCCCCGTTTGGATTTAAAAAACATAATTCACCTGCCGAAGTTCTGTCGGGGTCATCAAAACGGCTGAACTCACAAGTTGCAGTTACAAACAGCGGCAAATTATTTTTATTACTCCAGTTTTGAATCTGCGCTACTTCAACGTAACGTTCATGACCTAAACCAACTTCTCCGCCATGCCCAGTATAATTTAAAATAAGCGTTCCCTTTTCAACGCGGTGATTAATTCCTGAAGCAACATCCGGATAACGGTCTCCGCCGGGAGTGGTTTGTTGTAAAAATGCATCTGAATAAATTTTATCAATATTGTATTCGGGGTGATTGTTTTTTATTTTAACAGCTAACTGATCGGCGTCAGACATATGTGTCTGATTGTCTTCATCATCACCAATAAAACTAATCCAGTTACGCCAGTCACCCAACGGATAAGTAGCATTTGTAACACACGACGAACTTTCAGTTTCATTAACAGAAAAATTGTAATTCTTTTTGTAGTAAGATTCAACTTTATCATAGGCAACATTAGCCTCGCTAACAGTTTTTACCGGAAATCTTCCTATGCCAACATCCACAAGGGCAGCTCCCCAATCTTCACCTTCATTATCACCCATCCATCCGGAAAAATCGTCACACACTGTTGAAATGGTTGGATTATGTGAATTTTCTTTTGGGAATCCGCCAACTTGCCATGCC
>CAZRNW010000600.1:0-2562 GCA_964601535.1 uncultured Flavobacteriaceae bacterium | reverse complement strand
AATGGCTTTAGTAACTGCAGGTGCAAGCACAACCGGTATTTGTTATTTTACTTATACAATGGTTCCGACTGCAATTTCTGCAACTAATGGTTTCTACGCTTCAGTTGTAGTTCCTACATCTGCAGGTGATACTGCTGTAGTATTTAACTCTCCTGCTTCTACTACTGATTATGGTTACGAAATGTGGAGTGACTTATCTTGGCATTCAATCAGCTCAGCTTGGGGTGCTTCTTTAAAAGGTAATTTATCAATTTACCCAATCATTTGCGGTAACATTACTACAGGTATCTCTAAATCTACTTTAGAGAAAAATGTTAGTTTAATGCCAAATCCTTCTACAGGTTTAGTAAATGTTTTATTAAACTTTGGTAAGGCTGAAAACGTAACCGTTAACGTTACTAACGTTATTGGACAAGAAATTTACTCTAACAAATTCGACGGAATCGTGAGTTTCGTTGCTCCGTTAGACTTTTCTTCTCAGCCAAATGGTATCTATTTCGTTACTGTAAGCAACGGAACTGAGAAAATGGTTCAGCGTTTAGTTATCAATAAATAAGATAATTTAACCAATATTTAAAACCCTGAAGTCTTCGTGCTTCAGGGTTTTTTTATTTCCAATAAATAGAAAAGTCTTTGTAACTTTACTGTATTATCTAAGGGTAAAACATGAACGCAGAACTTCTTTTAAAAAAAGCCATAAATCTCGAATTCCTGAGTATTGAGGAAGGCGTTTTTTTATTTGAGAATGCTTCAACTGCTGAACTCATGTTCGCTGCCAACGAAATCAGAAACATTAAAAAGAAAAATTCGAAAAAGGTTACCTGGATTATCGACCGCAATTTAAACACCACGAATGTTTGCATTGCAAATTGTAAGTTTTGTAATTTTTACAGAATCCCGGGTCATGCCGAATCTTATATTACGGATATTGCTACCTACAAACGCAAAATCGAAGAAACTATTAAATACGGCGGAGAGCAATTACTGTTACAGGGCGGACATCATCCGGATTTGGGTTTAAGTTATTATGTTAATCTTTTCAAGGAATTAAAATCTTTATTCCCAAGCATAAAATTACATGCACTTGGTCCGCCTGAAATTGCACACATTACGAAGCTTGAAAAATCAACACACACGGAAGTATTAAAAGCATTGAAAGAAGCAGGTTTAGATAGTTTACCCGGAGCAGGAGCGGAAATATTAAATGACCGTGTTCGCCGTTTAATTTCAAAAGGAAAATGTACTGGAAGAGAGTGGCTGGAAGTGATGAAAGCTGCTCATCAATTAAATTTAAACACATCTGCAACAATGATGTTCGGTCATGTTGAAACTATTTACGAACGCTTCGAACATTTAGTTTGGTTGCGTGATGTGCAGGAATTAAAACCAAAAGACGCAAAAGGGTTTTTGGCATTTATTCCCTGGCCTTTTCAGGATGACGGAACTTTATTGAGAAGAGTAAAAGGTGTAAAAAATCATGTGACGTCGGATGAATACATCCGCATGTTAGCCTTAAGCAGAATTATGTTACCTAATATTGAAAACATTCAAGCTTCATGGTTAACAGTTGGAAAAGCAACGGCACAGATTTGTCTGCACGCAGGAGCAAATGATTTTGGAAGTATTATGATTGAGGAAAATGTAGTGAGTGCAGCCGGTGCGCCGCATCGGTTCACTTATAAAACCATTCAGGATTCTATCCGTGAAGCAGGATTCGAGCCGCAGTTGAGAAATCAGCAATACGAAGAGAGAGCTATTCCTGAAAATATTACGGAGCAGGTGATTGATTATTAAAACATCACTTCCAAACTTTTCTGCAAAGGCAATAAAAATTTAGCACCGTTTTCTGTAATCAGCATTTCATCTTCTATTCTTATTCCGAACTCACCTAAAATATAAACGCCGGGTTCGTTGCTCATCATGTTTCCTTTTTCCATCAAGCGTTTATTACCGCCAACAACATAATACCATTCGTGGCCATCCATACCAATACCATGCCCGAGACGGTGTGTGAAATATTTAAAACCCGGACCGTAACCTGCATCGTTAATTACTTTTCTTGCAACCGCATCAATTGATTCAAAACTTACGCCCGGTTTTGCGGCGCGTAAAGCATCGTGTTGGGCTTTAGCAACAATATCAAATACATCTTTCATTTTTTGTGTTGCTTTTCCAAATACAACAGTGCGGGTAATATCCGATTCGTAACCTTCAACTGAACAACCGCCGTCAATTAATACAATATCATTTTGTTTTAAACGAACTTCTTTAACTAATCCATGAGGATGCGCACTTGCTTCTCCAAATAAAACCAAAGCACCGCCGCCAACGCCAAATTCTGCAAACAGTTGTGTAATTATTTTTCCGAATTCACTTTCTGTCATCCCTTCTTTTAATTGTTTAACGGCAGCCAAATAAACTTCCTGGGTCATGTCGTTCGCAATTTGCATGAGTTCAATTTCGTGTTCGGTTTTAATTCCTCTGCAGCCTGCGGTAACAATTGTTCCGTCGGTAATTTTTAAACCCGGGATTGCTTTTTGTAAGCCATCCGTTACAAAATAG
>CAZRNW010000599.1:0-2563 GCA_964601535.1 uncultured Flavobacteriaceae bacterium | reverse complement strand
AGAAGCAAAAAAGCACCATACCGATACAATATAATCTTCATAAAACATGGCGGTGATGATATAGGAAATTAAAATGGCGGCGCCTAAAGTCCACATATGTTTTATTTTTGAGAAGAATGGCGGAACAATGGTAGCGATAATATAAAGGAAACCGCCGTATTTACTTAAGCCCGCAGGATAAAGTTGAATATAGGAAATATGCTGACCGATGATTTTTGCCTCTACATAAAAATTTATTAAGCAATAGGCAAGATAAAGGGAAACAACTCCGCCAATAAGTACCAGTACTTTTTCTATTGGTTTCCGGTCTTGTTTTTTATGAACCAATATCACGGATAAGGGAACCCAAATAGGCCAGACTATTTGTGCGAAAAAGAGAAAAATGTAAGTGCAATAGCTTTGCAGATGTGCATACTCGGAATTACTGAGGGCTAACCAAAGAAATCCTTCACTGATTTGTTGAATGCCAAAAATAAATGGAATAGCTGCAAAAGGAGTTTGAGAACGTTCCTGTACTTTATTTAAAGATACAGCTCCAATTATAGTAAGAATTGCACCGGCCCCGAAACTTGCACTCGCTGAAAAACACATAATAGTTTTTAATAAATCTAGTTCGCTTTAAGCAAACAGGTCATGATATTTATCACATATTTATATGAATGATATACAAAACCATTTCGTTTTAATGTGCATGTGATTTTATTTGGCTATTTCGCTTTCATTTTATTGCCTTTTGCATCGTGCGTTACTTCAGCCAGTCCTAATTTTTCCATCAATGGAGGAATGTACATTCCAAACCTACCCCGCAAACCTTTTTTTAAGCCATACCAGCCTTTTACCGGATTTTTTGCAGAACGTCCCCATGCTTCTACAGTTCCTTCTTTTGCAGGTTTTTGTTCATCTGCACTGCCGAGTTCCATCCAGTCGCCGTGCTTTTTTAGCATAGTATGTAAATCGTTTAAACAGCGGTAATCGTAATGCAAAACGGTTTTACCAACGGTGCAGACTAAAATTTCTTTTCCGTCTTTTTCGTCTTTATGCATAGTGAATTCAGATGTTAATGGCGGGGTTTTTAATTTCCATGGATTTTCTTTTGTTCCGGCTTCCTTTGTCATGTTATTTAAATTTTAATTGTTAAAAATATCTTTTGATGTTCCTACTAAATTAAGCAACTCTTGTTTGGGTGGAGATTCTAAACCACTTCCTTTTAATTGTTCCTGGAAAGTTTTAAAAGAAGGCAATTCATTCAATACTTTTTGGTCTTCATCGGATTTGAAAAATGCAGTGTGTACGAAGGTTTTACCATCAGCAGTCAAACAGGCATTATAATTAATACCGCTATTGTTTAATTTTTGTAAGTCTGTCATTACAGCTTTAATATTTCTTTGATTTTCCTCAGCATATTCGGCCTTTGTGGTATATGTTACTTTTACAATTTTCATTTTAGTTTTTTTAAAGATTATTAATTATTTCGAATTCATTATTATTTCGGATTCTTTTTTCAGGTCAAATGCAAATTTTTCGAAGGAATCATCAAAGGACGGAATCATTTTTGCAAATAGCGGAAATAGTGGTCCTCCTATTTTTTCGTGCATGTTAAATCTTACGCCCGTTGGTGTTTTTGTAAGGGTATAAACCCTTGTCCCCATGGCATCACCCCAGGCTAATTTTTTTTCCGGTTCAAATACTTTTACTTTTAATTTAAAAGTTCGCTTAGCATCTAAAATAGATTTTAATTGAATGGTTTGTCCTAATGCAATGGTACCTTCAATTGAGGTGACTGTTGAATTCCATCTTGGATAATCCGATGCCTTAGTTAATAATGCCCATACAATTGCGGAATCCGCATTAATGTCAATACTTACCGACGTAGCGCGGCTAAATGTTTTTCGTTCTGTTGTTGCTTTTGCTGTCATAGTTTTTTGGTTTATATACTTTTGACGATTAAGCAATTCAAAAGGATAGGATAATTTTAATTATTTTCAGAATATTTATCCATCACCTGTCTATTGTGTTCTAAATGATGTAGTTGTAGTTCTGATGCTTTTGATTTAAAAGGGTCAATTTCCCTTAAAATTTGCATACGTAAATCAAACAAATGTTCTTTTTCTCCCTTTTCAGCTTCTTTCACCAAATCAATTTTCATTAGTTCTTCCTGTGTATTTTGTTTTGGATTAAAGATGCCGTTTAGCTCAGAGCATTGGTGACAAACACCTTCTTTATTTATTAAGGCACATCGTCCGTCAAAAATGTTTATCATTTTCGAGCGGCCGGTATGTAAATAATATTTCACCATTGCTTCGGTCGTATTTAAAATAGTGGTGATTTCATTAATTTTAAATTCGTACACCTCTTTCAAAAAAATACAAAGTTGTTGTTCGAGTGGAAGCGATTTTGAAATGCAGGTAAAACAAAAAGCAATATGTTCTTTAGCCTCAAATTGACCTTGCGGAGAAGTCATTCGGATGTTCATAGCCTCCTGAAAGAATTGAGGATTCGATAGAGCTGCTGCTTTTGTAATATCAGTAATATTTTCGGGCCAGCGTTTCTTAGCACGCAAATT
>CAZRNW010000598.1:0-2566 GCA_964601535.1 uncultured Flavobacteriaceae bacterium | reverse complement strand
TGTCGATTAACTGGAGCACAGCATTACCAAAAAGCGACAAAGAATGCGCGATTGATTTAAAAACAAAAATGGCAAGCAAAACTGCTAATGTTGGTGAGACCGTTCGTTTAACAGCAACTATCACCAATAAAAAGTCGGAAGAAGTACCAAGTACTATGGCGATTATTGGTATTCCGGCAGGATTTACAGCGCAGCCTTGGCAATTAAAAGAATTGCAAGAGAAAAAAGTGTTCGATTACTACGAAATAAAAGGTAACAACATTGCCATCTATTACCGTGGTATGGGACCAAAAGCTGTAAAAGAAATCAATTTGGATTTAAAAGCTGAAATGCCGGGTGAGTATGATGCTCCCGCTTCTGCAGCGTATTTGTACTACACTAACGAATTCAAAACATGGAGTGCTACTGATAAAGTAACGATTAATAAAGCAAAAGCATAAATAACCAAGCAGCGGGATGTTCCCGCTGCTTTTAAATAAAACCAATATGAAAAATGTAGCAATTAAACTGGTTTTATTCACTGTTCTATCCTCCTGTACTAAAGAAAAAGTGAATCTCACAAAGATCCAAGATTCAAATGTAAATGCAATTGCATCCGTCAGAAATTTTGCGGCAAAAGGCACAAATGAAAATCTGACGCTAAGACTAAACTCAAACGATTCCGGAAAAGCCGATCTTATTGCTTTTAGAAATCTGTTGAAAAAGTATGAAGTGCCTTCACAGTTCTTTGTAGTAAGTAACGTTGGTCCACAAACAATAAACGGAGAAAAAGGAACGGTTCTTTATATCGACCCAAATGATCTGGAGACGGTTGATGGAAAAGATTTTACTGATTCAATAAGGATAGAACTGAAGGAACTTCTGACTTCAGATGAATTATTAAGGTCGGGGGCTCAAACTGTTTCTGATAGGGAATTATTAGTTTCAGGCGGTTCTTATTTTATAAATGCGACTTCTGCCGGAAAAAAATTAAAATTGAAATCCGGAAGAACGCTTAAAGCAGAATTTCCCAGAATAACTCAGGAAGACATGTCAGTTTACTATGGGAAAAGGAAGAATGGTGTTATGAATTGGACTACAACTGATCAGCCATTCCAAGTAAGAGCAGTTATAGAGGAAAAATATTTGGATACGAACAGGGTTGCAATCTTCTCAACAATAAAAGGGGATTTTATAAATTTAAATAGTCAGGGAATTGTTTATCAAGGAAGTGATACAACTACTATGTCTGGACAGGATTACAATAAGTATTTAACAGATACAAAAGCTTATAATAAATGGGCAAAAGAGGAAAATGCGAAATTAATTAAACAATATGGTATAACTGGAATCAGTTCATTTGGATGGATCAATTGTGATGGAATTATGAAAGAGTCAAAAAGACATTTATCTGTAAAATTTGAGAATCCAAACGGAATAAAATTCGCAAATGCTTTCGTAAAATTTAAAGACATCAATAGTGTTGTTCAATCTTACTATTATAACAAGAAAACCAATTGTTTTAATTTTAGAAATCTTCCGGAAGGATATAAAGTTCATTTTGTTGCGTATACAGTGAAAGATGGAAAAACCCTCGCAGTTACAAAAGATTTCGTAATCGATGGCAACAGTATGCATACAATTAAATTCGATGAAGTTTCTGATAAGGATTTTAAAGAAATGATAGGTTCTTAAATGCTTCTAAAGACCAATATATTTAAAACAGTAAAGCCTCGTCACATTTTGACGATGGCTTTACTGTTTTCTTTTGTTTTTATGAAATCACAAACCACTTTCGATATCAACGACCCGCGTAATCCGCATTGTCCTTGCCATAAATACCAAAAGTTAGCGGATGAGGAATACAAAAAATTATTGCGCGCCGGAAATAAAGGGAATGGTGAATTTGTTGGAAAAGCTAATTCGCGTGAAGATAAAATTCACAAAACAAGAATAGAAAAATACAGGAAACAAAAACATCGTATCAGAGACAAAAAAATAAGAACTCCCCGCTGGCTGTATAAATTTACACACCAAGGCTTCTTGAAACGGCCTAAACATCTTATTAATTGTCCCGTTTGGAATGACTAATTCCCGCTTTTTCACACTTTAGTAGTTTCGCATTTCTTTCAACCACGAAATAAAATCGTTTTAGGACCTTTTCATGGTAAATTAATACAAATAGCAGTTGGCTAAGACCTTAAATTTCTTACTTTTAAACTGCTTATTATAATCCATATCACATGAAAAAACCATTATTCTTTTTATTTTTTATTTTTTTAGTAAAGTTTAATTCGGCACGGCAAGATGATAAAATTGTTGTCAACCCTTATGAATCTTATTTTAATAAAGCGTATGTGCTTTATCCTGAGATTCCAAAAGGAACGCTTGAAGCAGTGGCCTTCACTAACACGCGGTTTTATCATGTCACTTCTGCGGATGCTGAAAGTTGTACAGGGATGCCGCGAGCATACGGTGTAATGGGATTAATACTTGACGGAAAAAATTATTTCTCAAACAATCTTATTACAGTTTCAAAACTTTACGGCTATTCTTCCGGCGAAATAATAAGTTCAGCTGAGAAAAA
>CAZRNW010000597.1:0-2568 GCA_964601535.1 uncultured Flavobacteriaceae bacterium | reverse complement strand
AGGGGGCGGACAGGAGAGTCAATGTGGCTGGTTGAAGGATAAATTTGGTGTGTCTTGGCAGGTAGTGCCGAGTAATTTAGGTGCTATGGTAAGTGATCCGGTAAAAGGACAAAAAGTTGTTCAGGCTTTTTTGAAAATGAAAAAGTTTGTGATTTCAGAATTAGAAAATGTGTAATATGAAAAAAATAACATTCAACATAAGCATCAGCGCACCGCGCGAAAAAGTATGGAAAACATTATGGGAAGATAAAACCTACAGGGAATGGACTTCTGTTTTCGCAGAAGGTTGTCATGCCCAAAGTGATTGGAAAGAAGGAAGCAAAATCCGTTTTCTGAATGGGAAAGGCGAGGGCATGTATTCCTTAATTGAAACAAAAATTGGTCAAACTCAAATGACGTTTAAGCATTTGGGCGAAATTAAAGAAGGAAAGGAAACACCAAGTAATTGGGGTGAAGCGCGCGAAAGTTATTTTTTGACAGAGAATAACGGAAACACAGATTTAAAAGTTGAATTAGATACTTTGCCTGATTGGGAAGGTTATTTTAATGAAACCTTTCCTAAAGCCCTTCAGAAATTGAAAGAAGTTGCTGAACGTAATTAATTTTATCCGTTATTTTTTACTGCCCTGAGTGACATAACCTGGCCGTTTATCAGTGTTCGGATAAAGTACACCGAAGGTTTTAGATCCATACCTTCAACTTCTATAAAATGTTTACCCTCCGGCAATTTTATTGACTGTAAAGCGGATTTAATTTTCCTTCCCATATTATCATAAACATCAACACTTACTTCTGAATCTTCAGTTAAGGAAACAATAATTTCAAACTCATCATGGAACGGATTTGGTGAAATAGTAATTTCCGCTGAATTTTTCACGCAGCCATCTGTAAAAGTTATCATCTGATGCGTTGTGGTTTTCCCGTTAAAATCAGTTTGGCTTAACTGATAATAAGAAGTTCCTTTAAAGGGGCTGGCATCAAACCATGAATATTTTTTTTCACTTGTAGTGTTTCCGCTGCCGGGTATTCGTTGTACTTCTTCAAAATTAATTCCGTCAGCCGAACGGTGAATGGTGAAATAGCTGTTATTTTTTTCGGTTTCAGTGACCCATTCTATTTTTGCACCTTTGTCTTTGCAACCCGCTTCAAAACTTTTTAAAGTAACAGGAAGAGGAACAGGAAGACAAACAGGTGTAACCTGGGCACAGGCCGCCATTGCAATTGAACGTATTTGTCCGTTGCCTCCTCCGAATCCGCAAACAACAACCTCTCCATTATTATTTACATCAACATCATAAATAGGAAAAGTTGTGGCCGCAGTAGATAACTGAACTAGATTACCATCATACTTTACTAATTGATTGGCTGATCCTACATAAACATTTCCGCAATTATCAATATCGATACCGGCGTTGTTTGGTAATTTTCTTCCACCAAAAAAACTCGTTGCTGCCGATCCTCCAGGTATTGGTGCTGATGCAATAACAGCTCCCGATAATAAATCTCTTTTATGAACTGTGGTTCCATTCATTGTGTACAAAGCAACTGTGTTTGCCCTGGTTGCACAAATGGGCTGCTTGGTTCCTAATCCGAAATTCGGAATGTAATAATCAAATAAATAACCTGTAGATGTTTTATAATCAATACTTGCCATAGTTTCCCTTACAGCACCTACTGTATCGAGTGTAAGAAAGAAATAATTGTTATAGGGTCCCCAAGTAACTGAACTCGCCTCTTGCATAGTAGGCGGAAAGCCCATGCTTCCGTATCCAATAAGACGTGTGCCTGATTGAGCACCTGTTCCTAAATTAATATTAAACATGTAACCCCTAATTGAGAAAATTCCGCTGCTGCCACCAATTGCTAAACGGGTTCCGTCACAATTAAAGGAAAGACTCCAGTATTCGCAGCTTCCGGCCGGAGTGTTTGACCATACCATTGCTCCGGCAGTCGAAATTTTCCATAATTTTCCAATGGAGCCTGCGGTAATATAAGATTCACCTGTAAATTGATTTGTTACCATGCCGCCTAACCAGTAATTAGCGGTATCAATCGCAGATGCATAATTCCACTGTAAAGTTCCAGCAGCATTGTATTTTAAAATCCTAACAGGCATATCTCCGCCGTATATGTAAACATTTCCGCTCACATCAGTTTTTTTGTATTGTTTAAAACCGGATTTTGCGTCCACGGGTCAACAACTATTGTTTTCGAATTATCATAATTCCCTAAATTGAATCCTATTGTAATATTATTTATCTGAGTGTATGCTGAAGGAATTGAAATATCTTCAGTCTGATAAAAGGTCTGTGGTGCATGATCAATGATGTTTCCGAAATTAGAAGGGATAATGACTTCGCCTGACTGAATTGAAACATCTTTTGAATATTTCATTCTTATTTGTGATACATCAGCGCCGGGCGCAACTATAAAAGAATATTTAATTCCGCCATCAGCGATAACCGGAACACCGGTTCCTTTAGCTGCATTGATACATTCGTTAATTGCCGTAATTTGCGGAACACCCGCACCAGTCACCACACGGGTTGTGCAAATTGAACCTGGTCC
>CAZRNW010000596.1:0-2569 GCA_964601535.1 uncultured Flavobacteriaceae bacterium | reverse complement strand
CGGAAAAATAATTCCTGTTTCATCAACAACACCATGAGAATAATTATTATTACAATTTTTTTACTTAGCTCTGCGTTTATTTTTTCGCAGAAAAACGTAAATCTTGAATTAAGTCAGGAACAAAAATATTGCGGCGGCGCAAAACCTTCTCCCGAAATTTTAGCCAGATACGAAAAACCTTTGCCTTATATCAATAAAAAATTGATTCTTGTTTCAGCTAATGGAAAAATTGATTCGGTTAAAACCAATGGAAAAGGCATTCTGAAAATAAAATTAAAGCCGGGTTCCTACAAATTGTATGAACCATGGCGCTACCATAAAAAAACACCTGATGGAAATGATATTAGTTATTTTGATGTAGAATGCCTTACCAAACAATGGGAAAAAGTCGACATCAGCATCGATACACAGAAGAAAAAACAAGCTATTATGATAGATCTTGATCCCGTTTTTTGTCCGCATGAAATACCTTGCATCAAAAACCCGCATCTGCCGGAGTAATAAATGAAAAAAATAATTTCTATATTTTTTCTTTTATTCGCGTTTGCATCCTTTTCACAAACTTTGAAACAAACTATTCGGGGTGTAATACTCGATAAACAAACGCAAAGTCCTTTACCAGGTGCCGTTGTTTCTGTTCCGGGAGCAAATCCTGTTAAAGCCGCGATTACTGATGAGAACGGAAAATTCCGTATCGATAGTGTCACACTTGGAAGATGGATTATAAAAGCTTCGTTAATCAGCTATAAAGAAAAATCACAAACTGTAATCTTAACAAGCGGCAAAGAAATTGTTTTGACTATGGAACTCGAAGAAAACGCAGTCCAGGCAAACGAAGTAACTATTGTAGCTGAACAGGATAAAACAAAAACCAATAATAAAATGGCTACCGTGAGCTCGCGCGTTTTTTCGGCGGAAGATGCTTCACGCTATGCCGGAAGCCGTAACGATCCCGCTCGCATGGCTGCAAATTTTGCGGGTGTAAGCGGTGCGAATGACAGCAGAAATGATATTATCATCAGAGGTAATTCTCCTCTGGGCGTCCTCTGGCGCTTAAATGGCTTAGATATCCCTAACCCTAATCACTTCGGTTCTTTGGGCTCAACAGGCGGACCGATTAGTATTTTAAACAATAATACGCTTGATAATTCTGATTTTATGACTGGTGCTTTTCCTGCAGATTACGGAAATGCAACAGCCGGTGTGTTCGATTTAAAAATGCGTTCAGGTAATAATGAGAAACATGAATTCCTCACCCAAATTGGCTTCAATGGTTTTGAATTGGGTGCTGAAGGTCCTTTCTCGAAAAAGAAAAAAAGCGGCTCCTTCTTAATTAATTACCGCTACTCCACTCTTGCCGCCTTTAAATACCTGGGTTTGGATTTTGGTACGGGTGATGCCGTTCCCCAATATCAGGATTTAACTTTCAAAGCTGATTTCCCCACTAAAAAAGCAGGAAAATTTTCTTTTTGGGGTATAGGCGGACTCAGTTATGTTGAATTATTATCGAGCCAGCAATCGAAAAAAAATAACTTGTACGGTTATAGCGGCCGTGATACCTATTTTAAAGCAAACATAGGTGCCTGCGGTCTTTCGCACACGTATCTTTTGAATTCCAGTTCTTATACCAAATTTAATATAGGCGTAAGCGCTCAGGAAAATTTTATCCGTGCCGACCGGGTAGATACGATGACAAAACCCTTTACTATTTTACCCGAGTACCGCAACAATTCGAACACGATTAAATATTCAGCCAATTTTACTTACAATAAAAAGTTTAATTCGCGTGATTTCATAAATACGGGTGCTTATTTCGATTTGTTCAACACCATGTTTATCGACAGCACGAATAACTTCGACAGTTTAGGATTCATTACTTTACGCGATTACAAAGGACAGACATCATTGGCAAGAGTGTTTTTTCAGTGGCAGCATAAATTTAACGACAATCTTGTTTTAAATACCGGCGTGAGTTACCAATACTTTTTTCTTAATTCATCACAATCACCTGAACCGCGAATTGGCTTAAGATATTCCATCAATAAAAAACAATCGCTCAGTTTTGGCGCGGGCTTGCATAGCCAGGTGCAGCCTTTGTATTTATACTTTGCAACTTCCAATACTTCACAGGGAAATATTGCAACTAACAAAAATCTTGATTTTACGAGAGCGGTTCACGGTGTTTTAGCCTGGGATGTGAATTTATTTAATAGCGTAAGGATTAAAACTGAATTGTATTACCAATACATGTACGGTGTTCCTGTAAGAAACAGAAAAGATTATTTTTCGGCTCTTAATTTAGGTGCGGATTTTAATAGTCCGAATGTAGATAGTTTAGTAAGCAAAGGTACCGGTGAAAATTACGGGCTTGAATTGACTTTAGAAAAATTTTACAGCAAAGGTTATTATTTTTTAATTACGGGTTCTGTGTTTCAAAGCAAATATGTAGCAAGCGATAATGTTTATAGAAATACAGCTTTTAACGGCAACTATGTTGTTAATCTTTTGGGAGGGAAAGAATTTAAAATCAAAGAAAAACATATTATAGCGCTCGATGTTAAATTTACTT
>CAZRNW010000595.1:0-2571 GCA_964601535.1 uncultured Flavobacteriaceae bacterium | reverse complement strand
AACAGAAGAATTACCGCTGCATTATTAGCATTTCCTTTTCCTTTTGGAATTGTTGGTTTACACAGGATTTTTTTAGGAACCAAACCTTACGTGCCTGTTGCTTACATCGCTAGTCTGGGTGGAATTTTTGGTGTGCTCCCTTTAATAGATTTCTTCGTCATTCTCTTCGACAAAGATTTTGAACAATATCTGAATAATGGTAAAGTGTTGATGTGGGTGAAGTAGTTGAGTGTTGAGAGGTTCTATTTGATTAGTCTTACACTACAACAGCATTTTTGGTTTTGTCATCGCGCATCTTTTCCCTGTCAATTACCGGCATACGTTTCATTTCATTTACTTCCACCGATATGAAATCGTATTCTTCAACCACTTTCCCTTTTAATTTATAACAACCGGGACCCGTAAAAGGATATTGCTTTGCCGAAGGAGGGAAATGAACCGTATCAATCCATTGTCCTTTTAAATCTATAAACGTACCGAAATGCATAAGTTGCCCTTTTGAGGTCATTACATTTTTTCTTGTGATCAGATAACCAACAATCGTTACTTCTTTATTAATATACTTCCCCAAATCAGCTGCAGTTAAATCCGATTCAATTTTATCCCTTAAAATATCGAATGGCGAACATAAAGAAAAACCCATTAATTCAATTTCATCAAATGCATCGTCAATTGCATTAGTACTCAGCTCAGGTAATTGCCAGGCTTTAGGTTTTATCTCAAACAATTCTTTATGATTAATTTTTTTAATGGAAGGTTTTATGAGGCCGTGGATTTCCCACAACAATTCCTTTTTGTTTTTACCTGTAAAATTAAAAGTACCGGCGCGAACCAAGAGACGCATTTGTTCAATTGTTACAGGAACGCGCTTTACAAAATCGTGAATGCCTTTATACAATCCGTTTTTACTCCGTTCAATTAATATATTCTCCACTGTGTGTTTCTCCAGCTCGGCAATCATGCACAGGGAAAGAAAAATAGTTTTGTCTTTTATGGTACAACTACAGGTACTGTTGTTAATGCAGGGCATTTCAATGGTGGCGCCATGTAATCTTGCTTCATGAATGTATAGTTCTGTTCTGTAAAATCCGCCGCCGTTATTTAATGTGGCCACCATGTATTCTAAAGGATAATGCGCTTTCAAATAGAGTGCCTGATAACTTTCAACCGCATAGCTTGCCGAGTGACCTTTTGAAAAAGCAAAATTGGCAAAACTTTCAATTTGATTCCAGATATCAGTTATTAATTCTAAAGGGTAATTTCTTTCAGCACAATTTTTAAAGAAATTTTCTTTCACCTTATCAAACTCGTTACGCTGCTTGAATTTCCAGGACATGCCACGGCGTAAATAATCGGCTTCTGCTAAACTCAATCCCGCAAACAAATGCGCCACTTTAATTACATCTTCCTGATAAACCATTACGCCATACGTTTCCGCAAGCAAATCATACAACTGAGGTAATTGCGCGCGGGCTTTATCACGCAATTCTGTATTCCTGAAACGCACAATGTATTCCCGCATCATGCCGCTTTTTGCAACACCGGGCCTTATGATCGAACTCGCTGCCACCAAACGCAAATAATCATCGGCACACAGCTTGGCAAGTAACATCCGCATGGCGGGCGACTCCACATAAAAACAACCAATTGTTTTTCCCACCCTCAAAATACTTTTTACTTTTTCATCCTTAAAAAATTCTTCCACCTGATGAATGTCGATATCCACCTTCCTGTTTTCTTTTATTATCTCCAGCGAATCTTTTATTTTTCCCAAGCCGCGCTGACTTAAAATATCAAATTTAAAAAGACCAATATCCTCGGCTTCGAGCATACTGAATTGTGTTGTCGGATATCCTTTAGGGGGCAAATTAGTTGCAGTATAAGCCGTAACAGGTTCTTCAGAAATAATAATACCGCTCGAGTGAATACTGAGGTGGCTCGGAAAACCGTGAATGAAATTGCTGTATTTTAAAATCAACGAACCAATTTGGTCGAGCTGCTTTACATCTTTAACACTTTGCAGTCTGTCTATTTCATTTGGAGGCAAACCAAAAACTTTCCCGAGTTCACGCACCACAGCATCGTTCTGAAAAGTAGAATAAGTACCCAATAAAGCAGTATGCTCCTTTTTATGCGTGTCAAAAATATAACGGGTGATATCGTCGCGGTCGGTCCACGAAAAATCAATATCAAAATCGGGCGCGTTACTTCTGAATTCATTAATAAAACGTTCGAAATACAAATCGAGTTTTATAGGATCAACATCCGTTATGCGAAGCAAATAAGCCAGAATACTGTTAGCACCGCTGCCCCGCCCTACATAATAATAATTTTTGTGCCGCGCATACTTTGTAATATCCCAGTTAATTAAAAAATAAGAAGCGAAATTCATTTTTTCGATAACCGCCAATTCTTTCTGCACACGTTCTTTTATAGTATCATTTAATTGGGGATATCTGTATTTCAAACCCTCCGCACATTCGCGGCGCAATAACTGAATATCATCGTGTGCGTTACCTGTAAAATATTTTTTGTTTTTATTGGCCAGCTTCCCGAATTCAAAACCAACAT